>JAAZAT010000078.1 GCA_012514185.1 Spirochaetales bacterium
ATCCCCAGGCAAGAGCCGAGGGAACAGCCTTCAGTGCCGCCGCACTTGTAATGGTCGTCATCGCCGTCTTCCTTCCTATGCTTCTGAAGGCAAGCACATCGGGACCGGGCAGTCAGCACGCCCCTATCCTCATCTCCCTGGCCGCCGGCCTTATCGTCGGATCGCTCGCCCAACGCACCAGATTGTGTATGGCAGGAGGAATTCGCGACCTCTTTCTCTTCAAGGACCCAACGTTGTTGCTCGGTTCGGCAGCAGTCCTGGTCGTTGCCCTTATTCTGAACGTGGCAACAGGTTCCTTCAAGCTTGGCTTTACCGGCCAGCCGATTGCCCACACCCAGTGGCTGTGGAACTTCCTGGGCATGGGTCTTGTCGGATACGGCTCGGTACTGCTCGGCGGCTGTCCCCTGCGCCAGACTATTTTGGCAGGGGAAGGCAACAGCGACAGTGCCGTCACCGTACTGGGCTTTCTTGCAGGTGCTGCAGTGAGCCACAACTTCGGACTTGCCTCCTCGGGCCAGGGAGCCACCACCGCGGGCAAGATCGCCACCCTCGTCGGCTTTGCCGTCATTACCCTCATTGCTTTGGCAGTGATGAAGAAACAAGCAAGGAGCTAACACCATGCAGATAGTAGACACCCGCGGGCTTTCCTGCCCTCAGCCGGTCATAGAGACCAAGAAAGCAATCGATGCCAAGGCAGTCGAGTTGCAGGTACTTGTAGACACCATTGCCGCAAAGGAGAACGTCAGCCGGTATGCAAAGGCGGCCAAGTTCTCTGTCAGCACTGCCGAGACCGAGTACGGTTGGACCCTGGAGCTGAAAAAGCTGTGAAACAGTACATCGCCACCTTCTTCGACCATTGGGGAGCGGTGCAGTTCCGCAATCATGCCAAGGCCCGTCAGGTGGCGTGCACCCTCAAGCCCGTCCCCCGCTCCCTCTCCTCATCCTGCGGCACCTGTGCTTGGTATGAGAGCGAGGGCTGGGATATCGGATACAAGATTGAAGAACTTGAAGCCGTCTACCGCCATGAAGGTGCGCAGTTCGTCAAGGAGATGTAGGTATGGATTCAGTGAAACTCACCCAGATGGTGAAGACCAGCGGTTGTGCCGCCAAGCTGCCTCCGAAGCTCTTGCATGAGGTGCTGGACAGCATAGGCTGGATGCACAGCCCCGATCTTGTAGAAGGCTTTGAGGGCAGTGACGATGCCTGTGTGTACCGCCTTCCGGTCGGAGGCGGTCAAGTAATGTTGCAGACCGTCGACTTCTTTCCTCCCATGGTCGACGATCCCTACCTGTTCGGACAGGTTGCAGCGGCGAATGCCTTAAGCGACATCTACGCCATGGGAGGGGAGCCTAAGGTTGCCCTGAACTTGGTCTGCTTTCCGTCCTGCCTGGACCTGGAAGTGCTCCGACAAATTCTCCTTGGTGGTCAGAGCAAGGTCGCCGAGAGCGGCTCTGTGATAGCCGGCGGGCATACGATCAGCGACGCGACTCCCAAGTACGGCCTCTGTGTCACCGGCTTTGCACCGGAACACAAGGTCTGGGCCAACCATGGCAGCAAGTCAGGTGATGTGCTCATTCTCACCAAGGCCTTGGGAGTGGGAATCATCAACACGGCAGTGAAGGCAGGCCTTGCAAGCAAGGAAGCCCAACAGAAAGCCATCTTGAGCATGACCACACTGAACAAGGCCGCCTATGAGGCAGCAAGGGACAAGGACGTGCATGCCGCAACCGACATCACCGGCTTTTCCCTGCTCGGTCATGCTCATGAGATGGCAACTGCCAGCAATGTCTCCTTCATCCTCAATGCGCAAAACATCCCGGTGATCGAGGAAGCGCTGGAGTATGCGTCCATGGGGCTCAATCCCGAGGGGCTGTACAACAATCGTGAGTATCTGGAGGGTTCTGTTCAGTTCAGAGGCGAGATGGAGCAATCACGCATGGACATCCTCTATGATCCACAGACTTCCGGAGGACTGCTTTTGAGCATGAGCAAAGCCGATGGGCTTCTCTACAGCCAAGAAACGGGTTTTTCGATCATAGGTGAGGTTGTTGAGAAGACAGAATCTCCGTTGCTGGTTGTATAAGCGTTAAAGTTGCAGAATAGACAGTTGTACGAAGAAGGGCTTGCATACGTCGAGCTCTTTTTTGTTTAAAACTCTTGAATTCGTGATTATAAAGGGATATGAAATGCTTGAAAACGTGATAGAATGGATATGAAAAATTCTTGAATTCGTGATTATGGGGATGGATATCCTATGAAAAGAAAGATATTTGCAGAATTATTGAAGTGGAAGCAACAAGAGATGGGGCGAACGGCCCTGCTCATTGAAGGTGCCCGCCGTGTTGGGAAAAGCTATATAGTTGAAGCATTTGCAAAGGCTGAGTACAAGAGTTATATCGTAATTGATTTCAACCGTTCCAGTGAAGAGGTTATGGATCTGTTCGTTCATTACCTCAATGATCTGGATACGTTCTTTTTATATCTTTCGAACCTGTACAATGTGAAGCTCTATGAGAGGGAGACGCTGATTGTTCTTGATGAAGTGCAACTCTTTCCGAGAGCACGGGCGGCAATTAAATACTTGGTTGCCGATGGTCGGTATGACTATATCGAGACTGGCTCGCTGATGAGTATTAAGAAACATGTACAGGACATAGTCATACCGTCAGAGGAACGACACCTTACCATGCATCCGTTGGATTTTGAGGAATTTCTGTGGGCGCTTGGGAATGAAACACTGATGGATTTCATAGGAACCTGCTTTCACGATAGAAAACCGTTGGGCCAGGCCCTCCATCGAAAGGCAATGGATTATTTCAGGCAGTATCTCATTGTAGGGGGTATGCCACAAGCAGTTGAAGCATATGTGAATACCCGTGATTTCACTAGGGTTGACCGGGTGAAACGTGACATTCTTACCCTCTATCGAGGTGATATTGTCAAACATGCCCAAGGGTATGAGATGAAGGTCGAGCAGATTTTTGACGATATTCCGGCACAGCTTCAGAAGCATGATCGAAAATTCAAATGGGCATCGCTTTCGAAGGAAGCCCGACTGCGTGAGTATGAGGATGCGCTCTTTTGGCTCAGCGACGCAATGATTGCCAGTATCTGTTATAATTCCAGCTCACCAGCTGTCGGACTTCGACTCAATAGGGATCGAATGACTTTCAAATGTTATATGGCTGATACAGGGCTTCTCGTCAGTCATGCGTTTGATGAGAATGGTATCGTGAGTGAAGAGATTTACAAGAAAATTCTTTTTGATAAGCTGGCAGTCAACCTGGGGATGATCGTGGAGAACATTGTCGCACAGATGTTGGTTGCTAGCGGGCACAAGTTGTATTTCTATTCCAACTCCTCACGAAACGATGTTCTATCGCGTATGGAAATCGATTTTCTCATTGC
>JAAZAT010000021.1 GCA_012514185.1 Spirochaetales bacterium
ACCGCAATGTTGTTGCGGGCGGCCTCTTTATCGATATCGTACAGAACCAAGGTCCCATGGGTCATGGTATTATACGCAAGGTCTTTCATGAACTGGATGGCCCACAGACGGCCACCGCCTCCAATGATGCAGATACGGGTCTCTTTCATCTCATCCCTCCTATCAGTAGGTATAGTCTCTCCCTTTGCTGTCTCTGGGAACAGGTTGTTTACCTTGACATTGAGTATCTTTTTTTGACATTTCCCTGTATTGTATGCCTATGTATACGCTGGTCATTGTAGACGATGAAAAGGAGCTCTTGGAAGGGCTCAGCAACTACTTCCCCTGGGAATCGACAGGGTTTCAAGTGGTCGGGGCGTTCGGCGATGGACGCAGTGCACTCTCCTACTGCAGAGAGAACCCTGTCGATGTCGTGCTCACCGACATCCGCATGCCGTTCATGAGCGGCCTCGAACTTATCGAGCAGCTCAAGGCGCTTCCGACCAGTCCGCTCTTTTGTATCATGAGCGCCTACAACGATTTTGAGTACGCCAAAAAAGCCATCGGCTACGGCGTCAAGGAGTATCTGGTCAAACCCGCCGCCTTCGAGGAAATCCGCGCAACCTTTGAGAAAATCCGCCGCACCCTCGATGGAACCACGGTGGCCTTCGATCCCAACTCAGGGGTGCAGGCAGGCAATCCCCTGGTCAGCCAGACCTTCGTCATCGTAGGAAAGCGCCTGAGTTCCTGCACCCTGCAAAACATTGCATCGGAGCTCGGGGTCACCACCAGCTACCTCTCACGGCTCTTCAAGGAGGAGACGGGACAGAACTTCCAGGACTACCTGCTCTCGGTGAAGATGGAGACCGCCAAACGGATGTTGGACAGCAAAATCGGGTATAAGAACAAGGAAATTGCACGAGCCTTGGGCTATCAGGATACGCAGAACTTCTGCCGCACCTTCCGCAGGTTCTTTGGCAAGAGCCCGCAGAAATTCAAGACGGAGAGCGGACAATGAACACGCGACCATACCGTATCGTCAGGATTTTCATGCGCCACAGCCTCCCTTTGGTCATCGTGGCCTTCCTGTTGGGCGGAGGGGCGATGCTGCTCTCACGCAACTTCATCCGCAGCAACTCGGTGCTGCAGGCGAACCAGAAACTCTCAGCCGTCCAATCCTACTATGATGTGATCCTCGATGAGATGGACAGCTTGAGCCTGATGTTCAGCACCAACCCCGAGATGATGGCTCGCCTGATGAGGGTCCTGCAAGAAGGAGGGCAGGTCGACTTGGACAACTACCGCGAACTGCGCCTTATCCGCTCGTTCCTCTCCGCCCCGGCCAACGCCCGGCCCTACATCCACAACATCTACGTCTATCTGCAGAACCCGCAGGAACTGGTGCTCAGCGCCGACCTTGCCTTCATACCCCTCTCACACCTGGAGGACAGCTCCTGGTTTACCACCTTCCAAAACCTGCCTCCATCCAACCAGAGCCACTCCGAGCGCGTGCAACTGAAAGCGGGCACTCCCACTGAGCAGACGATCATCCGCATCATGCGCCCCATCATTAACCAGCTCAATGCCCGCATCGGTGTCATCGTACTGGACATCAAGGAACAATCGCTGGCCCAAGCCTACCAGTTCCAAGAAGGAGAAGTGCTTGAGGTCAGAAGCAGAAGCGGCGAGCTGCTCTTCTCAAATACGGATTTATCGTATGCGAGAGAGGACATGCAATACTTTCAGGCAGCCTCCAGCAAGTACGGCTGGGAGTACTCCTTGGGAATGTACAAGCCCCTGCTCTACCGGCTCTCAACCACCTTGATGTACTACACCATCGCCCTGACGTTCATCGCCTTGCTGCTCGGACTGTACCTGACCCACCGCACCAACCGACAGGAGCGCAAATTCCTCTCCAACGTCATGCGCCAGCTGAACCAGGTCGCTGATGCCGACCTTACCGGAGAGGGTCCCGAGGAGTACCGCAACATCTTCGACTACCTGAACCACCATGTGATCAAGACGTTTTTGGAGCAGGACTATTTGAGGTGGCAGAAGGAAGCAATGGAGTATCGGGCCCTGCAGATGCAGATCAACCCTCACTTCCTGTTCAACACCCTCGATACGATCAACTGGAAAGCCGTCAAGCTCGCCGAGGGACAGAACGATGTATCGCGCATGATCCTGTTGCTCTCCAAACTGTTGAAGTATTCATTGCAGGTGGATGACTTTGCCGGAGTGCCGCTATCGAAGGAGCTTGAGCAGACAGGGTATTATGTCCAGCTGCAGAACATCCGCTTTCCAGACCGGTTCACCTACACCGAGCAGGTTGATCCAGCCCTGCTCGATGTCATGGTTCCCAGCCTGCTGCTCCAACCCATATTGGAGAATGCCTTCAACCATGGCTTTGTCGAAGGCAGGTCGCTCACGCTTACCGTAACGGTTTGCACTGAAGCCGGGAAATTGAAAATCGTCGTTTCAGACGACGGCAAGGGCATGAGCGAAACCGAGCTTGCCCAGCTGAATGCAATGGGAGGCGATGTGCTGAAGAAAAAGAAATCCCTTGGGCTGATGAACATCAACAAGCGCCTGATGCTCTTCTCCCAAGGGAAGTCCCCGATTGTCGTTGCAAGCAATAAGGAAGGCGGGGTGACCGTTACGATCGTCCTTCCTCTGCGAAGAGCGTGATCAGTTCTTCATGCCGGTGGTGGCGATTCCCTCGACAAAATACTTTTGGGCGGCAAAGAACAGCACGATCGGAGGAGCGATCGAGATCAGGCTCATCGCCATGATCTGGTTCCAGTCGAACTCGGTGGAGATGTCCATTGTCATTCTCAGGCCCAGGGCCACAGGGTACTTTGCCACGCTGCTGATATAGATCAAGACGTTGAGAAAGTCGTTCCAGGTCCAGACGAACTGGAAGACGATGACCGAGAAAATGGCAGACTTGCAGAGCGGCAGCAACAAATCCTTGAGAATGATGAAGCTGTTGCAACCGTCAAGCTTGCCCGACTCATCAAGCTCCAAGGGAAGGCCGCGAAAAAACTGGACCATCATGAAGTTGAAGAATGGAAAGCACCCCAATATAGCAGGAACGATGAACGGCAGGTAGGAGTCCAGCCACCCGAGGTTGCGGAAGAAGATGTAACGCGGGATGAGGATGACGGTGGCCGGCAGCATCATCGTCGAAAGCATGATGGTGAACAGCGTCTTCTTGAACGGGAATTCAAACCGTGCGAATCCATAGCCGATCAAGGTGGCGCTGATGGCGGTGAACACGACCGTGGGGATGACCATCAAGAAGGTGTTGTACAGGAAGGTGGAGAAGCCGTATTGGCCGGTTCCCTTCCAACCTGCACTGAAGGCGCCGAACATCGGGTTTTTCGGCAGCAAGCCGATGGTGCCGAAAATCTCCTCGTTGCTCTTGAATGCCGCCCCGATCATCCAGAGAAGCGGATAGGTCATGATGTAGGCAAGGACGATCAAGAAGAAATAGGAGAGGATTTTTGCCGTGGGGGTTTTTCTCTTGATCATAGCGAATCTCCATAGTGGACCCAGGACTCGGAGGAGCGGAAGGTCAGGCTGGTGAAGAAGAGGATGATGGCGAACAGGATCCACGAGAGAGCCGAAGAGTAGCCCATCTTGAAGAACTTGAAGCCTTGGTCGTAGAGCATGAGGCCGTAGAGATAGGTCGACTTGAGCGGACCGCCTTGGGTGATGACGAATGCACTGGTGAAGTCCTGGAAGGCGTTGATCATCTGCATGATGAGGTTGAACAGGATGATCGGGGAGAGTTCGGGGATGGTGATCTGCCAGAAGATGCGCATCCGTCCCGCCCCGTCGATTCTCGCAGCTTCATACTGGCTGACGGGAATCTGTTTCAGGCCTGCCAGAAAGAGCAGCATGGACGAGCCGAACTGCCAGACGGTGACCAGGCTGATGGTTCCCAATGCATAGCGCGGGTCGCCCAGCCAGTCGACTGCCTTGAAACCCACTTGGCCTATGAGGTTGTTCACCACCCCTTGGTTCATGAACAGGTACTTCCACAGGACGCTGATGGCCACGCTGCCGCCGAGGATGGAAGGTATGTAGTAGAGGGTACGGAACAGGTTGATACCCTTGATGTTCTGATTAAGGATGATCGCGATGACCAAGGCGAAGGAAATCTTGAGCGGGACGGCGATCAGGACGTAGTACGAGGTGACTTTCAGCGACTGCAGAAAGGTAGGGTCGGCGGTAAAGATTTTCTTATAGTTCTCCAGACCCAGGAACTTGGGATCCCCCAAGAGCTGGAAGTTGGTGAAGGAGTACCAGAACGAATTGATCAGGGGAACGAGCTGGAGCAGCAGAAACCCAATGATCCAAGGCAGGATGTAGAGGTATCCTGTATAGTTGTAACGTTTGCGTATGTGCATCTCAATTCCCTTTGCAAGAGGTCACCCGCCCGCTTGGGACGGATGACCGGCGATGACGATTTACAGAGTTGCGAGAGTGGCTTCAAGATTCTTGATCAGTTTTGCAGAAGCTTCAGCGGGAGTGAGCTTGCCGAAACCGAACTCGTCGATGACATCCTGCATGACCTGGATGACTTCGCTGTTCATCTGGTACACGCTCTGCGGCAGTCCTGCCTGAGCGATGCCTTCGTTGGTTGCCTTCTCAGCCATGGTGGTGATCATGCCTTTCTGGGCGAGTACGCTTCTTCCAACCGTAGTGGAGGGGATGCCGCGTGCAAGGCCGAGCAACTCGAGCGCCTGTGCGTCGGTGAACAGGTAGTTCAGGACCTTGATAGCCTCAGATCTGTTCTTGGAGTTGTTGTTGACCACAAAGATTTGCGAAGGTCTCATCAGAACACCGCTGTTCTTAGCCCCTGCCATGACGGGGAACTGACGGGTTTCCATCTTGCGGGCCCCGATGTCCTTGTCCATGGAGCTTACCCAAGTCCAGCTGGTGGCCATCTTGCCGTTGATCCAACTCGGGTTCTCCTGGAACTTCTGATAGAAAAGGGATGTCTGGCTGAAGGGAGCTACGATGCCTTCGTCGAACCAGCGCTTGAAGTAGGTGAAAGCCTCGGTGCCCTGTGCCTGGGTGAATGCAACCTTCTTGTTGTTGTCAACAACTGCGCCTGCAAGCTGGGCGATATAAATTTCAAACCAGTAGCGCATGAGGTCGGGAGTTGCTCCGCTGAAGTAGGCAGTCTTGTCCTTCTGGTTGATCTTCCTTCCTTCGGTGATGATGTTCTCCCAGGTCCACTTGGTATTGGGATCGATGCCGAATGAGGAGAGCATGTTTGCATCAACGATGAAGGTGTTGACGTTGGTTCCGGTGGGAAGCCCAAGAAGCTTGCCGTTGTAGGTGCAATAGTTCTTGAGGAAGTCTGCATCGAATTGGGAGAGGTCGACCATGGAGCTGTCGATGGTTGCAAACACGTCTCCCTTGGAGGCGAGCTCTGCAAGCCAGGGCTGGTCGATCTGGATGATGTCGGCAGCGGTGCCTCCGGCGATCTGGGTGACGATCTTCTGATAGTATCCGTCCCATCCGCCGTACTCGCCTTCCAACTTCACGTTGGGGTTTTGTGCGGTGTAGGCTTCCATGGCCTTGAGGGTCGGAGTGTGGCGGGAGTCTCCACCCCACCAACTGAGTCTGAGTGTAATCGGTCCGGACTGTGCTGCAGCTTCTTTCGATCCTGCTGCAAACACGGTTCCCATTGCCAAGGCGGCAATGAGAAGCAGTACGAGTGTCTTTTTCATAACAAGCCTCCATTTGTAATCTAGGTGAGTGTAGTCTGCGGCGGTTTTACCACACGTACCAGCAAGAGAGTTTTGACAAAGTAGTATCATTTTTTGACATTGGAGAAACGAAACCTCCATTGACCGGCAGGCCGATCGCTTGTAGCGTACAGGAAACAAGGAGTGCTTGCCATGTCTTATATTGATGCCCATGCCCATATATTCGAACAGCTGTGCGGCTTTGGTGCCGACGGCGAACTCAGGGCCCTGCCCGACGGAAAGGCTGTCTGGGCCACCGGGGAGGTAATCGACCTCATCCCTCCTTCGTACGGCGACACCACCTTCCCTGCCGGACGCCTTCTAGAAATCATGGATGCCCACCACGTCGAGAAGGCGGTGCTGCTTCAAGGAGGTTTTCTCGGCTTTGCCAACCACTATCTCCAAGAAACAGCAATGCAATACCCCACCCGCTTTGCGGTTGCCGCCACCTTCGATCCATACTGCCGCAATGCCCGGAAGATCCTGGACAATCTGCACAAGAGCTTTTCCATCTTCAAGTTCGAGATGTCCACCGGCTGCGGCATTATGGGAAGCCGCCCTGACTTCGCCTTGGACAACAATCTAATGATGGGCTTCTATGAGCAGATTGAAGCAAAGAAGGGGGTTCTGGTCTTCGACCTGGGAAGCCCGGGCGATGGTTCGCATCAACCAACGACCATACGGAACATCGCAAAGCAGTTTCCGACTCTTGAGGTAGTGATCTGCCACCTGGCAAGCCCGAGGAGGCAGCACAAGACAGAGCTTACTGACGCGCTTCAGACCATGAAAGCAGAGAACATCCACTTCGACCTGGCAGCCTTGCACCACAAGGTGCGCCCCGAAGCCTATCCCTTCCCAACCGCGCAACAATTTATCGCCCTTGCCAAGGATATCGTAGGCGCAGATCACCTGATGTGGGGTACCGATGTGCCGTCGACCTTGGTGCAGTACAGCTATGATCAGCTGCTCGATTACCAGTTGGCTCTCTTCAGTGAGAAAGAGCAGAAAGTGGTGTTCCATGACAATGCACAGCGGCTTTACTTTTCTTGATGGCGAGTCGCTGAATTGCCTTTCGGAATATGATGCAACAATTCAATCATACTGAGGTTTGTGGTACTCTTTCTGTATGAAGTACTTGGACGATTGGAAAGATTATTCCCACCTAAG
>JAAZAT010000137.1 GCA_012514185.1 Spirochaetales bacterium
AGATGAGGGGTAATTTTGATGCCGGCGTCACCGCAGGCTTCAATTGGCCGTTCATAAAGAGCGTACTGGAGCATGGCTTCGGCCCCATCCTGACGTACTTCCTCTCTCAAATCGGCATCTGGGTCATTCTCATGAAGGGGAGCACCACCGGCTGCTTGAACGCCGACTATGCTGTCATCGCCCGGGCTCGGGGGCTCTCCAACCGCACCATCCTTACCTCCTACATCGGACGCAATGCAATGCTGCCCATCGCCACCGAGTTTGCGATGCGCCTGGGCTTCATCATCGGTGGATCACTCATCATCGAGCAGTTGTTCGTGTACCAAGGAATCGGCCTGGAGTTGCTCAAGGCAACCACCAACCGGGACTATCCATTGATGCAGGGCATCTTCTTGGTCATGACGATTGCCATCGTATTGGCAAACCTCCTTGCAGAACTTGTGTACAGCGTACTTGATCCCAGGATTCGTGTGAAAGGAGGTTCCTCCCATGCCTGATACCATGCAAGCACTTGCAAAAAAACATACCACCACCAAGTGGAGCAGAACCTTCCGAAACCTGCGCTCAGCCTTGTTCGGCGATCCCATCGGAACCTTGGGGTTCATACTTCTGATGGCCATTATCCTGATGTCTGCGTTCGGGCCCATCTGGTTCCCGCTCGATACCATCTCCGACCCGACAAAACTGCTCATGCCTCCCTCTTCCGAGCACATTTTGGGAACCGACCACCTGGGAAGGGATGTCTGGGCCCAGATCGTCAGCGGCGGCAGGGAACTGCTGGTCATGTCGTTCATGACCGCAAGCATTGCGGTGGTGCTGGGAATAACGCTGGGCTCCCTCTCGGCTTTGGTCGGGGGAAAGTTTGATGAGATGCTGCTCTTCTTTGCCGACGTCTGGCTCACCATTCCCCGCTTTCCGCTGTTGGTGGTCCTCTCGGGCTTCTTCACCCTGAATGCAACCACCCTGGCCATCGTGCTGGCAATTCTCTCCTGGGCCGGGCTCTACCGGACCGTCCGGGCCGAGGTATTGTCGCTGCGTAATCGGGACTTCGTCGAGGCGGCATTCATGCTCGACATGGGAAAGACGCACATCATCTTCAAGGAAGTGCTGCCGAATATGATGGGCTTTGTAGTCGCAAACTTCACGTTGCTCATGCGGGCCGCCATCTACTCGCAAGTCGGGTTGGTCTTTCTTGGCTTGCTCCCCCTGGACCAGAACTGGGGAGTCATGATCAACGTGGCCTGGAACCAGGGGGTCATTTACAACCCCGATGCTATTTGGTTCCTGCTTGCTCCGACCATCGTCATCTGTTTGTTGATTCTCTCCTTGGTGTGGATCTCCCGCTCGATGGAAGAGTTCTTCAACCCCGCCCTGCAAAAGTAAGTGAGAGGAGAAGCCTGCATGCAGAAAACACCACTGTTGGACATACAGAATATTTCGATTCACTATCATACCAAGCGGGGCAGCCTTGAAGCAGTGCACCAAGCAAGCTTCTCGATCGACCACCAGACTTCGGTGGCTGTGATCGGTGAGTCAGGGTGTGGAAAAACCACGTTGGCAACCTCAATCGTGCAGATGCTCAGCCGCAACGCCTCGATTGTAGAAGGATCGATTTTGTTCACTCCCGAGGGACAAAAGAGCATTGATTTGACTAAGCTGAGCGAACAAGAGATGCGCCCGCTCAGGTGGAACAACATTGTCATGATGTTCCAGGCTTCGCAGAGCTCTTTCAACCCCGTTGCCAAGATTTACACCCAGTTCCTCGATACGGCGAAGGCCCACGAGAACCCCTATGAGCCTGAGAAGGTGCTTGCACGTGCGAAAAAGTTGCTCGAGTTGGTCTATCTGGACAGCGAAACAGTGCTGAATGCCTATCCGCATGAGCTGTCCGGAGGCATGAAGCAGCGCACCTTGATAGCGCTCTCCCTGCTGCTCGACCCCCAGCTGGTCATCCTTGATGAGCCGACCACGGCACTGGACCTCATCACCCAGAAGAAAATCCTGAGACTGTTGAACGAGCTTCGCTCATCACAGGGCTTCAGCATGATGTTCATCACCCATGATTTGGGCATCGTGACCCAGCTTTCAGATCGGGTGGTCACCATGTATGCAGGAACGGTGGTGGAGAACTCGCCGACCAAAGCCTTCTTTTCCGATCCCATGCACCCCTACAGCAAGGGCCTCTTGAAAGCCATTCCCAGCCTCGATGCCTCGTTTGAACAGCTGTATTCCATCCCGGGTTCCACGCCCGACTTGGTGGAGAAAATGGAAGGTTGCTTGTTTGCACCGCGCTGTGAACTCTGCCACCAGCGGTGCAAAATCGAGGTGCCCCGCCTCAAGCCGGTAGGACCTGACCGCTGGGCGGCCTGTCATGCACTCAAGGAGATACCCAATGGCACTCGTTGAAATCAAGGAATTGGAGAAGTCCTTCCACAATCGCAAGACCGGTGATGTGCAAATTCTCCGCGGTATCGACCTCAGCCTTGATGCTTCCCAGACCATCTGCGTCGTAGGGGAGTCGGGCTGCGGAAAGACCACCTTGGGGAAGATTCTTGCGGGATTGCAAAGTTACAGCGCCGGGTCGTTTCGTTACAACGGCAAGGAAGTTGCAAAGCTGGACAAGAAGGAGTGGAAAACGTTCCGCACCGATGTGCAGATGATCCATCAAAATCCCTACGAATCACTCAATCCGACCCAGATGGTCTTTGATATGATCGCGGCCCCGCTGAAGCGGCATAAGAAGGCTGGTGATTTCGCCTCCCTGTACACCCAGGTGGTCCACCTGTTGGAGATGGTCGGCCTTACCCCGGTGGAAGACTTCATTGACAAGTATCCGGCAAACCTTTCGGGAGGACAGCGCCAGCGGGTATCCATTGCACGGGTGCTCTCCATGGATCCGAAGTTCATCGTAGTCGACGAAGCCACCAGCATGATCGATACCTCGATGCGGATCAGCCTGCTTCAGACTCTCAAGGAGATCCAGCAGAAGATGGGTGTGGCCTATCTGTATATCACCCACGACCTTGCCCTGGGCCGATACTTCGCCTGGGGCCAGCGATTGGCGGTGATGTACCTTGGTCAGATTGTGGAGATGGGGCCTGCCGAACAGGTGCTCGGCGATCCCCATCACCCCTACACCAAGGCCATCCTGGCTGCCGGAAAAATTGATGAGGTTGATGCCTATGAACTCAAGGGTGTTGAGATTCCCTCATTCAAGCATATCCCCTCAGGGTGCAGCCTCTCCCCGCGCTGCCCCGAGGCTATTGCAGGCCTGTGCGAACGGATTACCCCTTCCTTGCGTCCGGTAGCCCCCACATGGCAGGTCAGCTGTCATTTGTATCAGGAGCAGCCATGAAGAAAGGATGGAATTACCTGATGCTGGGTTTTGGCATGTTCTCCCTGATCCTGTCGCTCTGGATGCTTCCGCTTCAGGCAGCAGGCAGTTCCGAGCGTACCATCACCTATGTGAACGTGGTGATTGCAGTGATCCTGATGGTAATAGGTTTACTCTTCTCCGTGAAGGAGAGACGTAATAATAA
>JAAZAT010000112.1 GCA_012514185.1 Spirochaetales bacterium
CCACCCAAATGTATACCCATGTCGATACCAGGCAGTTGCAACAAGCATATGAGCAGTTTCATGCCGATGTCGAGGATGGGCACCAGAGATGAGTGTATTGTTCATCCTATGTCCCATCATCGCCTTTAGCTCGTTTGTCGATGCCATAGCGGGAGGGGGAGGCTTGATCACCCTCACCGCCTATGTTGCACTCGGTCTTCCCCCCCAGACGGCTTTGGGAAACAATAAGTTCGCCTCGGCAAGCGGCACCTTGGTTGCATCCATCCAGTACCTTCGCAAGTCCCAGGTTTCCCTCTCCATCGGATTGGTGGCAACGCTGTTCAGCTTCATCGGTTCAGCCATCGGGTCATTTCTTGCAACCCGCTATGCCGATACGTATCTGAACTACCTTCTGGTCATCCTGGTTCCTGCCATCGCGCTCTTCATGCTGTTCAAGCCCGATTTCGGCCAAGCAAAGGAAAAAGGCCGATTATTGCTTTTCACGCTTGCTTCAATAACCGGCTTGGTGGTCGGTGCCTACGACGGATTTTTCGGGCCGGGCACCGGCATGTTCCTTACCCTGATTTTCACTTCTGCTTTGGGAATGGATCTTTTGAAAGCCTGCGGAACCGCACGCATCGTCAACCTGGCCTCAAATATTGCAGCCCTTGCCATGTTCCTGTATCACGGGGTGATTGATTTCTCCATCGCAATCCCCTGTGCGGTCAGCGCCATCATCGGAGGATTTCTGGGCAGCCGGCTCGCCTTGAAAGTCGGGGTGCATGTGGTGAAACCTGTCATGCTTTTTGTGCTGGCCCTCTTGTTGGTGAAAGTTGCCGTTTCGCTGTTTTGAAGCAATCAGCCATCCTCCGATCCTTTGGAGGTATGAAACTCTCAACCCTTCTTTCCATCAGTCAGCTCTCCCTCGGCTTTGAGGAGAAACTCAGCCTTGCCAGCAACAATCCCTCTCACAGTGATTTGCTCCATCTGGGAGCAAATACCAAAAGAACAGAGCGGATGCTTGCTTTCCTTGCCCAGGGCGGCGCCCGGGTCGTCTTTTATGGAATGGACTGTTATCCCGAACAGTTCTATCACCTTGAGAATCCCCCGTTTCGTCTCATGTACACCAACGACCTGCCCGATCAGGCTCAACGCATGCTGATGGTCTGCGGGACGCGGTATCCCGATGCTCTCGCAAGCCAGTGCTCCTATGAGTTTGCCCTGGAGGCTGGAGCGAATGGGGTGACGCTGGTAACCAGCAACAGCAGGGGGATCGACCGCAACTGCCTCTATGCACTGAAGGACAGCAATAGGACGGCGGTTGTACTCTGCGACTGCGGCTTGGCTGTCAAACGCATCACAGACAATGCCCTGTTGCGCAGTTTCTGCATCATCTCTGCCTATGAGCCTGATGAGCAGGCTTTTGCGTTTCGATGTCTCAGCCGCAATGTCCTCTCCGCCTCTCTTGCAGAGGCTTGCGTAGTGATGCAGGCTCCGCTCAAGTCAGGTGCGCTTCACTGTGCGACCTGCGCCCTCGATCTTGGAAAGGATGTCTACGTGCATAGCGCGGGAACCCGCAGCGGCGAGGTGAATGCAGGCTCCCGTTCGCTCGCCGACATGGGAGCCGAGACCATTGATGGATATGCTGATGCAGCCATCAGGCTGAATTTACCTGGAGAAGTGAGGATCCAAGCCGGCTCATTGTACCGTTTCGGGCCCTCGTGCTATAGTTTGGGACATGCGTGAAGACTCTTTGATACTAACATTCCTGCAGACGCAGAAGAGCCTGAGAAGTCTCAGCGCTCATACCCTGCTCGCCTATGAGCGGGACCTGATGCAGTTGCAAGCCTTTGTTTCAAGGTTGGGTGCATCCCTGCTTGAGCTAACCCGGGAGGACGCACGCATGTATGTGCGTTACTTGGTCAAGGAGAAGCAGTACTCCCAGGCGAGCATCAACCGCAAGATCAGCTGTGCACGCAGCTTCTACTCCTCACTGCTCAAGGATGAAGCCGTATCCTCCAACCCCTTCTCCCTGATAGCGGTGCACCGCCCTCAGGACAGGCTGCCTTCGGTCCTTACGGTCCAGGAAACTGCAGCCCTGCTCAGCCTTCCGTACGCTGATTTTTCTTCGACCCGTGCCATGGTGGTGTTCACCCTGCTCTACGATACCGGCTGCCGCATCAGCGAATTGCTCTCCATCCAGGAGCAGGACATCGAATGGGAGCAGCGCCGGATCCGCGTCCTGGGCAAAGGAAGGAAAGAGCGGTATGTCTTCTTTGCCGAACGCTGCAAGAACCTCTTGACCTACTACCTCCAATTGAAACGGGAGCGATTCTCCTGTGTGCATCTCATCTGCTCGAACAAAGGAAAACAGTTGCCGATGAGCACGGTTGGTAGTATGTTTGCTGTGTATAGAAAGAGACTAGGGTGGCAAAAGCCGTTTACCCCTCACGTACTGAGGCACACCTACGCCACCCATCTTCTCGACAATGGGGCTGATATCCGTCTAGTACAGGAGCTGCTTGGTCATCAAAGCATCTCGACAACACAGATTTACACCCATGTATCACAAGAGAGGTTGGCCCGCGTCTATGCGTACAGCCATCCCCATGGAAGGAAACAGGATGAGTAGTTTTAAAGGAACCACGATTGTAGCAGTCCGCAAGGACGGGCAGGTAGCTATAGCAGGTGATGGGCAGGTAACCGCCGGGGATACCATTCTCAAGGCGAATGCACACAAGGTCCGCACGTTGTATGACGGCAAGGTCATCACCGGCTTTGCCGGAACCACCGCCGATGCCTTCACGCTTTTTGAGTTGTTTGAAGCGAAATTGAAGCAATTCAACGGTGATCTGACCCGCTCTGCCGTCGAGCTAGCCAAACAGTGGAGGGTCGATAAGCAGTTGCGTCAGCTTGAGGCCATGATGCTGGTAAGCGACGGCAAGAAGATTTTCTTGATAAACGGGGCAGGGGATGTGGTGGATCCCGAGCGGGATGCCATCGGCATCGGCAGCGGGGGCAACTATGCACTCAGTGCAGCCCTTGCGTACCTGGAAGCTGGCCCGACGATGAGCGCGGAGCAGATCGCCCGCAAGAGTGTGGAGATTGCAGCGAAGCTGTGCATCTACACCGACGATTGCATTCATGTAGAGGTACTATAAACGATGGCATATACAGCAAGCAGGAAGCTTGATGAACTCAAGCCTTCCGAGATAGTGAAAGAGCTCGATAAATATATAATCGGACAGAAGCAGGCAAAGCGGACGATTGCAGTCGCCATTCGCAACCGTACCCGCCGCAAGCGTCTGCCGCTTGAGATCCGCGACGAGGTTTCTCCGAAAAATATCATTATGATAGGTCCCACCGGGGTGGGAAAGACGGAGATCGCCCGGCGGATCGCCAAGCTGTCCAACGCCCCTTTCATAAAAGTTGAAGCGACCAAGTACACCGAAGTAGGGTACGTCGGACGGGATGTTGAATCCATCATCCGTGATTTGATGAGCGTCGCCGTACAACAAGTCAAGGCCGAGCTTGCCGAACGGGAGCAGCAAAAGGTTTCGCTGAGGGTGGAGGAACGATTGTTGGACATCCTTCTACCACAGGTGAAGGAAGACCCTTCGGTTGACATCATCCCGGTAGGCGACGGCCAGAAGGCGACCCGTGAGCGATTTCGGCAGATGCTGCGCGACGGCAAGTTTGATGAGCGTGAGGTCGAGATAAACGTTCAGAGCCGCAAGCGCGTCGGCATCGAGGTGCTCGGCCAACCCAACATGGAGGAGCTGCAGGAGGCGATGCAGAGCATCGGTTCCATCTTCGGAAACGGCAAAGGCCACAACCGCAAGCTGACGGTCAAGCGCGCACGCGAGATTTTCACTGAAGAAGAGACGGAAAAGGCAGTCGATACCGACCGCGCCATCGACGAAGCGAAGGAACGAGTCGAGCAGATGGGTATTGTCTTCATCGATGAGATCGACAAGGTCGCCAAGAGCGGCGGATCGGGAGGCGGCATCGATGTCTCCCGTGAAGGAGTGCAACGGGACATTCTTCCCATCATTGAGGGAACCAGCGTCTCCACGAAGTGGGGAGTCATTGATACCACCCATATCCTGTTCATCGCAAGCGGAGCCTTCCATGTTTCCAAGCCCAGCGACTTGATTCCCGAGCTTCAGGGACGCTTCCCGCTGCGTGTCGAGTTGGATGACCTGAAGGCGGAGGACTTCTACCGGATCCTCACCGAACCGGCCAATGCCATCACCATGCAGTATCGTGAACTGCTCAAGACCGAGGGCGTTCAGATCGTCTTCGAGGACGATGCCATCAGAAGAATCAGTGAAATTGCCTATGAGGTGAACTCCAATCATGATAATATTGGAGCTCGAAGGTTGTTCACCATCATGGAGAAATTGCTTGAGGAGCTGAGTTTCAGCGCCGATGAACTCAGCGGCCAGACCATTCCCATCACCAAGGCTTATGTGGATGAGCGGCTTGGTGATGTAATCCAAAATCAGGATTTGTCGAAGTTCATCCTCTAGGAGTGCAGTTGGAATTCTTGGATCTTGAAGCGAGTGATTATGAAAGCGCACTCAGGCAGGCCCGCAGTACATACGGGAATGCCGTGCGCATTCACACGCGAAAGGATTTTACCAAAGGCACGACGCTGTCCAAGCACAAGCGTTGCAGGATTACCTTCTATCTGGTGGACCAGAAGCCCCTGCCTGTCGAACAGCAGAGCGAAAAGGCTGCGGCTTTCGATGCTGAAGCCTGCTTGCAGGAGTTGCTTGCTTCCAACGATGTCCCCCATGCACTGCATGCATCGGCAAGGGATCGGGTGCTGGTGGGCAAGGCGGGGCACACCCAAACCGAAGTCGAGGTCGGCCTCTTGCAATACTTGTTCGAAGGAGTGCAGTTCGAGGATGAGATAGTTGCTCGATTTGCCGTATTCGTCGGGGCTGCCGGAGTGGGAAAGACCACCTCATTGATCAAGACAGCCCTCTATCTGCGGGCTCGGAAAGCCAGAAAAGTCGCCTTGCTGACCCTCGATGCCAACCGAATCGGCTCGCTCGGGCAGATTCGTCAATTCACCCGTGAGTTTGCACTTCCTTTGTTTGAGGCCTCTTCTTTCAAGGCGTTGGCGGCCTTGATGCCTGAATTGGATGCATATGACCACGTCCTGGTTGATACCTGTGCATTCAGTGCAAAGGACGGGGAGCAGAAGAAACTCCAGGACGCCTTGCTTGCCATCCTGTGTGCACAAGAGTGCAGCACGTATTTGGTGGTGGGCGCTCCTTCCAAGGAGAGCGATCTATCGGCCCAGTTGCAGCACTTCTCCGACCATCGCCTGAAGGCAGTCATCTGTACCAAGCTTGACGAAACAAGCGGCATCGGAAACCTCTTGGCCTTTGCCCGCCAATCTGCTCTGCCGCTGCTCTTTCTTACCGATGGCCGAACCATCCCCGACGATTTTACCATCGCCTCGGCTTCGTATCTGATGACCCATTTGAAGGGTTTCAGCCTCGACCTATCCCAATTTTTTCCGGCAAATTAACGAATAGCAGTATCCTTGGGTGTGAGCTTTCCCTGGCTTGCCAGAGTCTGGACAAGGCTTGCAATCGCAGGTGCGGCGATGTTTGAACCCCAAATGGTGTCGCCCTTGGGATTTCCGGCCCCGATATAGATGATGTATTTGGGATTCTCGATGGGTACCATTGCAAGGGTCGAAGCCAAGACTGTCCCATCCTCATAGCTGTTGGTCTCTGGATTGAGAATCTGGGCGGTTCCAGTCTTCACCCCGATGTCAATACCGCTGACACGTGCACGCACCCCTGTCCCTCCTTCCTCGGTAGCCTTGAGCATGCCTCTTCGGATGAGGTTTGCAGTATCACTGTCCAAGACGGTATCGAGCACCACCCGCTGCCGCTCATAGAGTATGCTTCCATCAACCGGTGAAGTGCGTCGGAGGATCAGGTTTGGTTGCAGGAGTTCTCCCGAAGGACATAAGGCTGTTGCCGCGGTTGCAAGATGCAGGGCCGAAGAGAGCAGTTCCTGACCGAATGCGATGGTTGCCTGCGAACGTCCGCTCCAGGTGGAAGGAGGGGCGATCTGCGAACGGGCCCGGGACGGAAGCCCGATATCGTAGGAGCTGGTGAACCCCAAGCGTGACAGCGTGTCATAAAACGCTTGCGGTTCGGTCTCTCGTGCCCAGTGGACGATGGCCCCGTTGCAGGATTTGCTGATCATCGTCTCGGGATCAACCCGGCCGTGGACTGCGGTGCACTTGATGGTGATGGTGCTCGCCCCGGCTTTGAAGGTGTAGCTCCCATCGCACTCAAATGGTTCGATTGCCTGATTTCGCCCTGCCTTGAGCACCGATGCAAGACTGAAGAGCTTGAAGACCGACCCGGGTTCAAACAGATGGTTTACCGCATGATTCTTGCGCTGGTCGGCCTTCGATGATGAGAGATTGTTGATATCGTACCATGGGTAGCTTCCCATACCCAGAATGTCGGCGTTTGCAGCATCGAGTACGATTGCCATCGCGTAATCGGGTTTGTGCTCGTCTGCAATCTGCTGCAACTGGACATCCAAGGCATATTGGATGTCCAAGTCGAGGGTGAGGGTAATATCCTGACCGTAGGTGACGGGATCATCACCTATTTCCGGGTACGGGTTCAGATAGGACTCCTGGCTAAGTTCTATTCCCTCGATGCCTTCCCCCTCTGTATTGGTGAAGCCTATGATTTGTGAAGCATGAAACTGGGCGGGGTAGGTTCTTCCCACGCGTTTCTCGACATTCACCTGACCCCTGAGCGAGTACTTCTGGATGGCATCCAAAAGCGGCTGCACCATCCGTTCATCGATGCGCTCCTTGATTTGCGCATAGGTGGTATAGGAGGCTGCCTTGTTCTGGATTTCCTCTGGATTCATCTGTACGAAAGGGGCTATGACTTCACTGACCAGCTGCAGGTCCTTGACGGCATTCAGATGAAGATAGACTCCCCAGTAGGGGGTCTGTATGGCAAGAATCCTCTGGTTTCGATCATAGATGGTACCCCTGACCACCTGCTTTGCAACGTTCGGATCGGTATACGTTTTAACCGGATTACGGTCGAAAAGCATTAAAAAACCCAACCTGAACAGAAGAATTCCTAAAAAAATGATACATAGGAGGCACAAGAGCCTGATATAGGAATGTTTTGGACTGGTAGCCATGATTGTTTTATACTACTATGTAGAAAAGGTAATGTCGAGCTATGGCAAAAGACTACTATGATGATATGCAGGAGCGGCCTTCCTGGCGTTCACGCCCGGAAGGTCAGCGAACAAAACCCAGCCGGGGTCTGATTTGGACCATCGCACTCGGTATAGCCATCTGTGTGGTGGTCATCGTCATTTGGTACCAGTTCTTTCCGGCCCAGACTGGAAAGAGCGCTGAAGGCCCGAAGGCGGTTGTCGAAGTGCTGCCTCAGGTGGAGAAGATCACCGATGCCCCCGAGGTTTCGGCCGTGGTCGCCCCCCCGGTGGATGTCACGCCGGCTCCAGCCGTCATTTCACCCTCCGATGCCGCGGTGATCGACACCCAGGCCCGTTCGCTGTCGGACCGGCCGGCACCCATACGTTCCTCCAGCTCGCTCACCGTCCAGTATGCCGACCACTTGGTCGGTGCAAATGAGGATCTTGCCAGAATCGCAGCCTTGTATAATCTGAAAACCCAGACGTTGATCAGCGTCAATCAGATACGAAACATCCAAGCCATCCGCGAAGGGGTCACCCTTCGGATCCCGGACCGTGACGGACAACTGTATACTGTTCGCGAGGGGGATATGCTTTCCACCATTGCCCGCAAATACAGCCCCTCGCTCGGGTGGAAGACACTGCAGGAAATCAACGGCCTGAAGAGCGAGAACATCCTTGTGGGCCAGCAGCTGTTCATCCCCGATACCTCCTCGACTGCCACCAACCAACTTGCCGATGTAGCCCCGATCCAATTCCAGAAGCCTGCTGTTGGTACCATCACCACACTATTCGGCCAGCCGTACACCAATCCGTCTACAGGAATCAGCGAGAGCATCAGCGGCATTCTCATCGTCGGCAACTGGGGTTCGGCCGTAGTCGCCTCAGCGAGCGGCCAGGTCGTGGATGCCGGCTATGAAGTGAAGGGCAGGGGACGGTTTGTCGTTCTCAGCCATGAAGGCGGGTACCGAACCAGTTATCATCATCTGGAGAACGTGGAGGTGCGCATCGGCATGACACTCTCCAAGGGTGATACAATCGGCAGCATCGGAACCAGCGGTACTTCGTATGAACGTCCCACGCTTTTCTTCAGCATCGAGCAGTCGGGTATAGCACTCGACCCAATCCAGTTCTTCTAAATCACAACAAAAAGGACCGGTCTTCCCGGTCCCGTCTGTATTGCCTATGCATTCCTTCCATGACAGTGCTTGTATTTCTTGCCGCTTCCACAGGGGCAGGGATCGTTGCGCCCGACTTTGGGTTGGTCGCGCCTGATGGTGACCGGAGCCACATCGCCGCCTCCCTGCACGCGCCTTGGATTTTGCGATTCCGAGGCGAAAGCTCCTTTGGCCGTGTGTGATTCCACTATTTTTGCTTTGTTGCTTTGTCTCTGGTAGGATTGCTCGGGTCTGGTGATCTGCACCCGCACCAACGTCTGGGCCATGAAATGCTTGATGCCTTCGAGCATCTCGTTGAAGATTTCAAAACCCTCCACCTTGTACTCCACCAATGGATTCTTCTGGGCGTACGAACGCAGCCCTACTGCATCACGGAGATCCTCGAGTGCCGTCAGGTGGTCCTGCCAACGCAGGTCGACTTGTCTCAGGTAGTTGAACCGCAAGAAATCGTTGAAAGGCTTTTCGCCGGTCAATGCAACCTTTGCATCGATTTCCGCATCGATGCACTGCACCAGGTGCGTTTTGTACTCTTCACCCGTGGCTTTCTCATCCAAGAGCGGGACCGAAAGCTGGAAGGTGGTCAACATCTCAGAGAGGATTTTTGATCCTTTCTGGTCATTCTTTGATTCGGCGAATACTGCATCCACGATGGAAGCGCTTATCTCATGGCAGATTGCCCTGACGCGTTGCAGCAGATGCTCATCAGAGAGGATGGCATCGCGCTCGGCATAGATGAAGTTTCGCTGTTCATTCAGTACATCATCGTAGTCGAGCAGATGTTTTCTGATTTCGAAGTTCCTATCCTCCACCCGTTTCTGTGCTTTCTCGATGGCATTGGAGAGCATGCGGTGCTCAATCGGCTCTCCATCCTGCATGCCGATTTTCCCCAGGATGTTTTTCAGGTTGTCGGAAGCGAAGAGCCGCATCAGCGGATCGTCCAGCGACACAAAGAAACGGCTTGCACCCGGATCGCCTTGCCGGCCGCTACGTCCCCTGAGCTGGTTGTCGATACGCCTTGACTCGTGCCGCTCGGTTCCCAGGATATAGAGCCCGCCTAGCGATTTCACCTCTTCATAGTCCTTTTTCCAGGAGGGGAAGACCTGTTTGAGGGTCTGGGCGAACTCCTCGGATGTGGCCTCGGTGCCGCACTGTCTTCTTGCCCTTGCCTCGATGCTTCCGCCGAGCTTGATGTCGGTTCCACGACCGGCCATGTTGGTTGCGATGGTGACGGCTCCCTTGGCGCCGGCTTCCTCGATGATCATGGCCTCCCGGGCATGGTTCTTGGCATTGAGCACTTCGTGCTTGATGCCCATGCGCTTGAGCAGCAACGAAAGCATCTCGCTTTTCTCGATGCTGATGGTGCCCACCAAGATGGGCTGGCCGGTTTTATGGACCCGCTCAATCTCCTCGCAGATAGCCTTGAACTTGAACTGCTCGTTGTAATAGACCAAGTCGGGGAAGTCCTGACGGACGACAGGCTTGTTGGTGGGGATGACCACCACATCGAGGTTGTAGATTTTCAGGAATTCCGGAGCTTCGGTGTCGGCGGTGCCGGTCATGCCGCTGATCTTGTCATACATGCGGAAAAAGTTCTGGAAGGTGATGGTCGCCAACGTCTTGTTCTGGCCGAGGATCTTGATTTTCTCCTTGGCCTCGATAGCCTGGTGCAACCCGTCGCTGTAGCGTCTCCCGTGAAGGATGCGGCCGGTGAATTCATCGACGATCTGCACCTGTCCGTCAACGACCACATAGTCGACATCGACGCTGTAGAGCCTGAGGGCCTTCACTGCCTGGGTGACATAGTGGACATACTCAAAATTCTCATCGGCATAGATTGAGCCGTTTATGACTCGGTGCTTGTTGAGCAGCTCTTCCATATGCAGCATGCCCTGGTTGGTGAATGAGACTTTCTTTTGCTTTTCGTCGAGCTTGTAGTCTCCGCGTTCCTCAAATGGCTGGGCATTGCGCTCGAAGCGGGCGAGCGGGTCCTGTTCATAGTAATCCCCGGTTTCGGGGTTCTTTTCACACTCGACCAAAAAGGAGGCGATTTTTGCAGCTCCCATCACTTGGGCCGAATCGTCTTCACTCTGGCCGCTGATGATCAAGGGTGTTCTAGCCTCGTCGATGAGAATGGAGTCTATTTCGTCAATGATGCAGTAGTGGTGCTTGGGCTGGATTTTCTCTTCGGCCGACCACTTCATGTTGTCCCTGAGGTAATCGAAGCCGAACTCGTTGTTCGTTCCGTACGTCACATCCCTGCTGTAGGCCTTTCTCTTGGCCTCGTTGTCCATATCGGAGAGAATGACACCCACCGAGAGGCCCAAGAACTCGTAAATGGGACCCATCCACGAGGCGTCACGACCGGCTAGGTAGTCGTTGACGGTGACAATATGCACACCTTTTCCCTCAAGGGCGTTCAGATATGCTGCAGGAACGCAAGTGAGAGTCTTTCCTTCACCGGTTTTCATCTCAAGGATTTTCCCTTGGTGGAGCACCGCAGCTCCCATGATCTGCACATCGTAGTGACGCTCGCCCAGAACTCGTTTTGCAGCTTCCCTGGCCAGGGCGAAAGCCTTGGGCAGCAAACTCTCCAATGAGGCTCCCTCTTGCAGTTGTTTTCGAAACTGCTGCGTCTGTACAGGAAATTGGTCATCCGACAACGCCGAGGCCCAAGATTCCTCCTTGTTTACCTGTTCAACGAGGGGGAGTAGTGAGCGAAGGTCCTTGTCTTGCTTGGTTCCGAACAGTTTGGTGAAAAATGAGGTGCCCATGGATATCTCTCTTACCGATAAAGATTGAGGAGCTTGGCCCCTCCTTCCTAGTATACTCATTCTCAAGAAGCAAGAAAAGTGAAACCATGCAAAAAAGGTGGGACAAATCTACCCGCACTGTATCAAGATGATACAAGTCACTAGTAGTTTCACCGACGTCGTGGTATAGTCGAGCCATGATTGTCTGCTACACAGGGGGTGGCACCCTCGGTCATATCTATCCCGCACTTGCCGTGCACGAGGTGCTTGAGAAGAGGGCGGGGTATCAGGCTTTTTGGATCGGGAGGGAAGAGCGATCAGAAAGAGAGGCCGTGGAACATGCCGGCATTCCCTTCTTTGCCATCCGCAGCGGAAAACTGAGGCGGTACCGGTCGCTTCAGAATGTGTTGGACATCGGCAATGTCCTTTCAGGATGCTTCCAAGCCTTCTCCATACTCAGACGCAACAAGCCTGACGTGCTCTTTTCCAAAGGGGGCTTTGTATCCGTACCTCCGGTTCTTGCAGCTTTTGTGCTCGGAATTCCGGTAGTCAGCCACGAAAGCGATGCTTCACCGGGACTTGCAACCCGAATCAATGCACGCTTTTCCCGCTTTGTTTGCATCCCCTTTGCCCAAGGCTTTGAAACCATCAAGGAGAGCAAGCGTGTGGTTACGGGCAATCCCATCCGGCAGTCCTTGGTTTCCAAGGCCGACCAGCCATACACAGAGGATGAACTTGCGTTCATCGGCAGGGACGACAAGCTCATCCTGGTCCTGGGTGGAAGCGGCGGATCGCAGCAGATCAATTCCCTTATTCGAAACAATCTCGAAGCATTGACCCAAATTGCCTATGTCTATCATCAGTGCGGGTCGCTCGATGTGCAAAACCTGGAGCACGAGCGGTACACCGAAGTCGCTTTCATCACCGATCTGCTGCCGTCTCTTTTGAAACGGGCGGACTTGGTCATCAGCCGCAGCGGGGCGAACACCATCGCAGAGCTTGCGCTCTTTGGATGTGCCAGCCTGCTCATCCCCCTCAGCCGGCAATCCAGCAGGGGGGATCAGATAGACAATGCGCTTCGGCTTGCCTCTTTCGGGGCATGCAGGGTACTCTTGGATGAGAACGACCTCAATCGATTCATTGAAGCAGTAAAAGACTTGCTGGAAGATCGGCAAAAGCGCACAATGCTCTCTATGAATATCAGGAAACTGGCACAAAAAGAGTGTGCACATCGTATCGCAGAGCTGCTTTGCAGCGTGAAGGAGTAAGGTATGCAATGGGGATTGACCATCGGTTCCGTGTATTTCAACTCGATTGACATCATTGTCTTTGTCCTGGCGATCATTGGAGGCATTGCCGACACCCTCACCGGGTTTGCCGATGCATTCTCCCACCGCAGCGGGTACATTGTCGGCTTCTTTTCCGGTCTCATGTTCACACGCATCATCGCCGATGTGTTCAGCCAGTCTTTTTCCCTTCCCCCGATCCTGTCCAGTCTCATCGCCTTTGTTCTCTTGTTCCTTATCGGCTACGGCTTGATGCGCATAGTCGGCAATCTGCTGGAGACAGCCTTGAACGCCACCGGGCTTCGTGCGGTGAACGGCTTGTTGGGATTTCTCTGGGGTGTGATCGAGGTGGTGATCGCTGCCAGCGTGGTCATCTATGTCCTGGAGCTGCAGAAAGCCTTCGACCTCTCGGCGATTTTTGATGCCAGCCAGTTTGTGCTGAACATAGTCAGGCCGTTGGTGCCTGATACGGTCCACTGGTTCTCCTCTTCGATACAGGTTGCCCATGTTTGAATTGCTTGAGCCTTTCCAGAAAGCCTTGGCCACCCAGATGCGAAGCCAAATCCAAGAAGGCACTTTCAGCCAAGTCAACCTGTTCGGAGGGCCCCGCTACAGCCTCAGGATGAGTTTCGCCTTGGAGGCGGCCCGTGTCCTTTCATGCAGGAGGCAGGGCGAAAGCAACTGCGGTTGTGAAAGTTGCAGGAAATTTGCAACACTGGGTGAACCGAATGTGCTGATCGTCAGCCAACGGGATCATAAGAGCATGATCGAGACCCGCCTTGATGCTTTTTGCCGGCTGTACAATGATTGTTCCAAAATCGAGCTGATGAGGGCCATCCGCATTCTGCTTTTGCAGTACCATCCGTCCTTCAGCCCGGCGACGGCAAGCCAGAACTCACTCTATGATGCAGCCTCCTCGGTCAACGAGCTGCTGATATCCCTCGGCCAGGAGCGGGAGATCGGGCAGAAGGAAGCGAAGAAGTGGGCCGAGGAGATTCGCTCCTCCCTGAAACCCTTGTATGCGGCCAATCGAAGGAACACCACCGTCACCATCGCCCAGGTGAGGGCGATCGATGAGTGGGTCAACCAGACCGGCATGGGGTCGAATAAACGCTTCATCATCCTGGAGGCGATGGAACAGGCCAATGTTTCGGCCCGTAACAGCCTGCTCAAGATACTGGAGGAGCCGCCTGAGGATACCTATTTCTTTTTGATCAGCGAGTTTCCCAGCCGGATCATGAGCACCATTCTTTCCCGCGTCCGCAGGTATGTCTTCCCGCCTTTGGGAAAAGAGGAGGTCATGCACTATCTAGAGCCGTACTACCTGCATGACAGGCAGTATGAGAGTCTTGAACAGTTCTACCTTGAAGGCGGAGGAATGGACCTGAACAAGAACCGCCAGATTGCCGGCATGATTTTTTCCTCGGTGCAAAGCAACAGGTACCTGCTTCTGTCCGATCTGCAGCTGCTGCTTTCCAATGTGGATGATGTGGATGGGTATGAGTATGTCTTGCGTGCCTTGTTGGACATGCTCGCGGATGCATTGGAGCAGGAACTTCTTTCTGCCGATCTGGCCTTTCGGCTTTCGTCCTTGGTGAGCAGCAGTTACTCAGAGGGTCAGCTGTACAATCAGAACGGTCGGCTGATGCTTGAAGCCCTGTATTATCGGATGATGGAGGAGCGATGAAGAATTTTGTCCTGAGGGCGATTCAGAAAATCGATCAGCTCGATACGAAGCAGATTGTGGACATCATGCGCTCGCAGGCCGACGATGTCGAGATGCTTGAGAATGTATTGGAGTCCATCCATGATGGTGTCATCCTCACTGACGAGAAACTGACAGTCCTCTATGCCAACTCCAACTGCCGAAACCTTGTCCCTATGGCACGGCTGCGTTCCTATGAAGGGATGGCACTGGCAAAGGTGCTTGAGGATGAGCATGTGCTGAGGTACATCGAACTGAACGTGCAGCAGAAGGCAGGAGACGAGGATAACGAGTTCACCTTCCAGAAAGGGGACAAGCTTCAGACGATTGCGGTGACTGTCTTTTCCTACAAGAGCAGCTTGGAACGCATCCGCTCCTCCTACGTGGTCATGCTCAGCGATGTCACCGAGCACAATGCCAACGAGGCTAGACTGCGCAGAAGTGAGAATCTTGCTTCCATGACCACCATGGCGGCAGGTGTGGCTCATGAGATAAAGAATCCATTGGCGGCGATGGCCATCCATTTGCAGCTGCTGCGCAAGGCGTTCGGCAGGAAGGAATCCCTCACCCTCGATGATGCAAAGCGCTATCTGGATGTCCTTGATGAGGAGATCAACAGGCTCAACTCGATCGTGGTGGACTTCCTGTTTGCCGTCAGGCCGATGGACACCCGCCTGCGCCTGGGCCAGATCAGACGCACCCTTGAGGAGGTTGCCAAGTTCGTGGCGCCGGAGCTCGCAGAGCACCAGGTGAAGCTGAAGCTTGACATTCCCAATTCACTTCCGCGATTGGAATACGATGAACACCTGATCAAGCAGGCCCTGCTCAATCTCATCAAGAATGCAATGAACGCCATGGAAGGGGGAGGCATGTTGATCTTGCAGGCAAGGCATGACCAGAACCAGGTCCTGCTGAAGGTCATCGATACCGGAATCGGGATGGATGAGCAGACCCAGCTGAAAATCTTCGAACCCTACTTCACCACCAAGGCGACGGGAACCGGCCTGGGATTGACCGTGGTGTATAAGATCATGAAGGAACACAAAGGTGATATCACCGTCCAAAGCAAGCTCGGTGAGGGAACGACCTTCACCTTGTACTGGCCGGTACCACGCAGCGAACGACTTGCATTGGACAGCCAAGCCGTGACGGAGGCGGATTATGAAGCGTAACATTCTTATCTGTGATGATGAAAAGAATATCAGAGGCGGTCTTGCCCAAGCGATGGAGCTTGAGGGGTATGAAAGCATCGAGGCCGTCGACGGCCGGCAGGCCTGGGATATCATCAACAAGACGGGAGTCGACCTGGTCATCACCGATTTGCGGATGCCGAATATGAGCGGTGAAGAGTTGCTGAAAAAAATCAGCAGCGCCTATCCGCGCATGCCGGTGATCATTCTCACCGGTCACGGGACCATTGAGACTGCAGTGCAGGCGATGCGCGGTGGGGCGGTGGACTTCTTCACCAAGCCGGTGGACCTTGACCGCTTGTCCTTGGTTGTCAAGAAAGCCCTCTCCGACACCGACCTGTATGCCGAGCATGAACGGCTGAAGGAAGAAGTCCAGCAGTTGAGGGCGCGCAACCGCTATGACCGCATCATCGGCAAAAGCCAGAAAATGGTGGAGCTGATGGATACGGTCAGCCAGGTGGCCCCGACCAAGGCCTCGGTGCTCATCACCGGCGAGAGCGGGGTGGGCAAAGAGCTGGTTGCAGATGCAATCCATGAGCTGAGCAACCGCAGCAAAGGGCCTTTCATCAAGGTGCATTGCGCCGCCCTTACGGCAAGCTTGCTGGAAAGCGAACTGTTCGGCCATGAGAAAGGCTCCTTCACCGGAGCGGTCAAGGAGAAGAAGGGACGATTCGAGCTGGCCGACGGCGGAACAATTTTCCTTGATGAAATCGGGGAGATCGACGCCCAGACACAGGTGAAGCTGCTCAGGGTGTTGCAGGAGCGGCAGTTCGAACGGGTGGGCGGGGAAAAGCTGATCTCCGTTGATGTGCGCATTGTCTGTGCCACCAACCGTGATCTTCCCAAGGAGATCGAGAAGGGGAACTTCCGCGAGGATCTCTATTACCGCCTGAACGTCGTTCACCTGGACGTGCCCCCCCTGCGGGAGCGGAAGGACGACATCCCCCTGCTCATGACCAGTTTCCTGCAGCAGTTCAATCAAGAGAATGGAAGGAGCATCGAAGCGTTCTCCAATCAGGCCAGGCGTGCGATTTTGGCGTATGAGTGGCCCGGAAACATCCGCGAGCTGCGCAACTGCATTGAAAGTGCTGTGGTACTGGCGAGGACTTCGGTCATCGAGGTGGATGACCTGCCTTCTCATATCGGCAAGGCCCAAAACACCGGCAGTGTCTCCCTTGAGGTGGGCATCACCCTGGCCGAGGCGGAGAAACAGCTGATCATTTCCACCCTTGCCATGTGTGCAGGGAACAAGACGAAAGCGGCCGAAATATTGGGCATCGGGCGCAAGACCTTGCACCGGAAACTACAGGAATATCACATTGACGAAGCATGACATATACGAAGTCTTTGACAAGGGAGGCCTGCTGGAGAAGCACTTCGGCGGGTATGAATACCGCGAGGGCCAGCTGCTGATGGCCGAGCTTGTCAGAGAGAGCTATGAGACCGGCGCCATTGCGGCAATCGAGGCAGGAACGGGCATCGGCAAGTCCTTTGCCTATTTGGCGGTGGCGCTTTATCATGCGATGAGCAGTCCGGATGAAAGGACGGTCATCGCGACCAGTACGATCAATTTGCAAAAGCAGCTCTATGAGAAGGATTTGCCGATGTTGTTTCGCTATCTCGGGCTTTCGTGCAAGACCGCCCTTGCTGTAGGTCGGAGCAACTATGTGTGCATCCAGAGGTTCGTGCAGACCCGCAGTGAGGCCAGCCTGCTCAGCCAAGACCCGCAAAGCGAGCTCTATCAGGTCGGTCAGTGGATGCAAAG
>JAAZAT010000197.1 GCA_012514185.1 Spirochaetales bacterium
AAAATCCAACAGCAGATGAAAAAAGGCGTTATCACCTTGGATGGGTTCCTCGGTGATGACACACGCAACCTTGTCGATATCATTGCAAGCGACAGCATGACCGTCAGCAGGCTCAATACCACCTGCAAGGCAATCGCCGACCGGATGGAATATTTCAAGGAGCTGGGACTGACAGGACTTGGGGAGTTCATTTCAGTGGATGACCTATTCGATGTGAAGGTCGACTCGGTACGAGGCCTGCTGCCCTCCCCCTTTGGAGGGAAGGGCATGTATGGGAAGATCAACACCACGGTGGTAAACAAAAAAACCGGCAAATCAGTTGTCTATACCGACCTGCACATCCACTTCATCGCCGACCACTGCTTCTTTGAAGGCAAGGGATCTCCGTTCAGACTGGAACCTGAGGATTTGGTGGCAGTACTGGAAGTAAGTGAGACTGAGGTGTAGACTGCTCACCTGCCATGCCAAGGAGTTTGCACCATGCGATATGTCCTCCAATTCCAGGTAAACCTTTTTGCACTTGCCATCCTGGCTGCATTATTTGTTTTCATGCATACGTCAAGAATCAGAACCTTCAGCAGACAGCTCATTGACTGGATTCTGATTTCCACGGCAGTGGCAATCATCGTTGAACCATTGACCTGGATATTTGACGGAAAACAATTCCGGGGAGCCTTTCTATTGGAGTATGGAACCAATGTAGTGCTGTTTCTCATCGGTCCGATCATTGGAGGACTTTTAATGTCATACGTTGACTATCGAATGTTTCATATGACAGCTCGATTACGTAAACGAATATACTATCAGCATACAAGTTTGTTGACGCTTGCCCTGATGGTGGTGAACCTCTTTGTTCCTCTGTATTTCAAGGTGGATGTACACACGAACAGCTACAGCAGCGGACCGTTGAAAGTCCTGCACTATATCCTGATAGGACTCATCTATCTCTTCTTCATCGGCTTTGTGGTGACTCACCATACCATGGCAACGAGGAAAGAGGTGTTGATTTACTCGATTTTTTTCTTCATTCCCATAGTAGGCATGCTGCTTCAACTCCTCGATTCCCGGTTGCATCTCTCTTGGACATCAATCGTGCTGGCTTTGCTTGTCATCTACATATTTCTTGAATCGACACCAACCGACGAGGACTATCTAACCAAACTGTACAACAGAAACAGCTTTGACACCCATCTGCACTTTCTCATGCAGGGAAGCAAACCCTTCGGTTTGGTCATGTTCGATTTGAATGCATTCAAGCAGATCAACGACGAGTACGGACATGCCGCTGGAGATGCAGTGCTCATCGGCTTTGCGCATGCATTGAAATATGCCTTCAACACCAGCGGACTTGCCTTCAGGTTCGGAGGGGATGAGTTTGCAGTCATCTCTACATCATCCGAAATAGAGCAACAGGTGGACAGAGTTCGAACATATCTGCAAAGACATCCAAATCCCCACCTAAAAGATCTGAGCTTCAGCTATGGATACCAGAGATACGAGCCGGGATTGACTGCTGATACCCTGACCAGTCTGGCCGATCACAACATGTATGAGCAGAAAAAAGCGATGAAACAAGGCTGAGTCTATTCATGTGCAAAAGCTTTTTCCAATTCAGCGATATCAATCTTTTTCATCTGCAGCAATGCCTTGCTCATCCGATTTCGCTGCTGTTGAGTTCCTACAAACAACATTTCATCGGTTTTCCGTGCAGTAACCTGCCAGGAAAGCCCGTACCAGTCTTTCAACCAGCCGCACTGCTCGGACTCTGCATCGCTACTGAGATTTTGCCAGTAGTAATCGACTTCAGCTTGGCTCT
>JAAZAT010000213.1 GCA_012514185.1 Spirochaetales bacterium
AGACTTCGAAGGCAAGTGCCGCTTCCAGAAAGGCTGCCAACATGCGTCTTGCTGCCCCCACGCTCTCCCAGTGTGGTACCTGTGGAAATATGGTTCTGCCTCACCGCGTGTGCCCCAAGTGCGGATTTTATCGTGGCGTGCAGGTCATCGAGCTGCAGGACAAATAAGTAATACTCAGGAGAAGCGAGATGGATAGCAAAGAAGTTTTTGAAAAAGTTAAGTCTTTGATCGCAGAAAAGTTGGAGATCGACGAAAACAAGATCACCATGGATGCCTCCTTCCGCAAGGATCTTGGAGCAGATAGTCTTGATACCTACGAATTGGTGTATGCCATTGAAGAGGAACTTGGAATCTCCATCCCTGATGAGAAGGCGAATGAGTTTGAAACTGTAAAGGATGCAGTAGACTTCCTTGCAACCCAACTCTAAGGCAAACTAGTCCAATGGAGAGCAAACTCTTCATGAGAGCTCCCGCCATCTCATCCGATAGAGAGCGGGAGCTTCTTGTATTCATCAGGGAAAGCAACATAATCATCTCAGATCTTTCGTTGCTGAATCTTGCCTTTACCCATCGATCCTATGCCAACGAGACCAGTGAGATGGTTGACAACAACGAGAGACTTGAATTTTTGGGTGATAGTGTTTTGGGGATGTGCGTCGCTGATTGGCTTTTCAACAATCTTCCTGCCAAGGCGGAGGGGGATTTTTCAAAAATCAAGAGCGTTGTAGTCAGTGAGGACAGTCTTGCCATGATAGCAAGACAACTTCATGTCGATCGGTACCTGCTTATCGGAAAAGGTGAGGAGAATACCGGCGGCAGGGAGAAAAAAGCCCTGCTTGCCGACTGCATGGAGGCCCTGTTCGCCGCCTGTTATCTGGACAGCGGATTTGAAGCGGCCAAGTCCTTCATCATGAGCTACCTCGAACAGCAGATCAGGGCGGTGCTCGACGATGATTATCACCGTGATTACAAGACAAGCCTGCAGGAGTACATGCAAAAACGCTGGCGCAAGGTTCCTACGTATACATTGGTCAAGAAAACCGGGCCTGAGCATGACTTCACGTTCTTCGTTGAAGTCGATGTAAACGGCAGGGTGTTCGGGCCGGCCAGCGGGGCCAACAAGAAGCAAGCCGAGCAGATGGCGGCCAAGCTTGCCTATGATCAGTTGGTAAAAACCGCCAAGCAGTGATACTTTTCAGCCAGATTGAGCAGTTGCTCACGGTTGTTTTGTCCGGGGTCATCGAGCACCGTCTCCAAGAGATAGGCGAGGGTGGCCCCGATTTTTTCTCCCTTGGGTATCCCCAAGTCCATCAAATCGTTGCCATTCACCGCCAAGTCCTTGATGGAAAGGGCGTCGTGCTCTTCGAGGATCGCCTCGATGCGCTGCTTCAGCTCATCGAGCAATACGGTATTCGCCGTGCCGTGAATGGCGATCTGGTCGGCGATCCTGAGCTGTAAAAGTTGGGGTATGTATTGCAGGCCTGCACGGGCGATGAAGCGCCGCACCGCGCTGTCGCTCCACGTGCTCTGATAATCGAACATATGATGGCGGACAAGATGGGAGACATCCTTGATCAGGGTGTTGCTCGCCTTGAGGCGCTTGAGCAACGACTGGCTTATCATCTCTCCGGCCAGCTCATGACCTATGAAGGTGTTGCGGCCTTCTGAGGCGACCACCACCTCGCTCTTGCCGATATCGTGCAGCAGTGCAGCCAGCCTAACCTCGAGCGTGGATGTACATGCAACAGAGGCCTGGCAGGCCGAGATGGAGTGGGAGAGGACATCCTCGTGGTGCATGCCCCCTTGGTACAATCCGTCGGCTCCCTTGAACTCAGGAAGCATGACGGTGAGAATCCCCTGTTCCCTGAGGTAGGAGAGTCCTCTGGCGGGATGGTCGGAGAGTACAAGCTTGAACAGCTCCTCGCGGATGCGCTCCGCGCTCACCTTGGAAAGATTGTCCTTCAGCATACCCATGGCCGACAAGGTTTGCTTATCGATGACAAAATTGAGCTTTGCTGCAATCCTGGCAGCCCTGAGTATTCTCAGAGCATCCTCGGCAAAACGCTGCCGGGGATCGCCGATCGCCCTGATGGTCCTGTTTTTCAAATCCGTTTTCCCGTCATGCAAATCGATGATGCGTCCATCCTTGCAATCGGCTGCGAATGCATTGATGGTGAAATCCCGTCGCTTGAGGTCTTCTTCGAGACTGGGAATGAACGTAACAGAGCTTGGGTGCCTGCCGTCGAGGTAATCGGATTCGCTGCGGAACGTCGTCACCTCGAAGCTCTGCTTTTCAAAATGCACGGTAACCGTGCCATGCTCGATGCCGGTCGGTATCACATGCTTGAACAGGTGCATCACTTGTTCGGGAAGTGCATCGGTGGTGAAGTCATAGTCTTCGCTTTTCAACCCCAAAAGATGGTCGCGCACCGCTCCTCCCACGATATAGAGGGAGTATCCAGCATCGGTGAAGTACCGTGCGAACCTGCGGATGACCGGTGGAATCGACAAGACATTCATATGCGAACAGTAACGTGCATGCACAAGAACGTCAACGGGAAAAACACTCTGCAAAGGTTGTCATTTCCTGCGGATATGAATAGAATGGCCTCATGCGATTGCACAGACGCGAGGAGTAAGTATGTTTCATCCAGTAAACACCAAAGTGGATTTTCCCCAGATGGAAGAGAATGTCTTGTCGTTTTGGCAGGAAGAGGATATTTTCAAGAAATCAATTGAATCGAGGTCGGAGGAGAACGAATATGTGTTCTACGATGGACCTCCGTTTGCCACGGGCCTTCCCCATTTCGGCCACTTGGTTCCTGGAACCATCAAGGATGCTATTCCCCGATATCACACCATGAAAGGCAAGCGCGTCCGACGCGGTTTCGGATGGGACTGCCATGGTCTTCCCGTTGAGTATGAGATGGAAAAGACGCTGGGCATCAGCGGACATTCAGCCATTGTAAAGTACGGCGTTGCCAAGTTCAACGAGCAGTGCCGCTCCATTGTCCTGCGCTATACCAAGGAGTGGCAGAGCACCATCAACCGCATGGGACGATGGGTCGATTGGGAGAACGGATACCGCACGATGGATACCGACTACATGGAAACTATCTGGTGGGTGTTCAAGACCTTGTATGAGAAGGGCTACATCTATGAAGGGTACAATATCCTGCCCTACAGCCCCGCCCTTGCAAGTCCGCTTTCCAACTTTGAGGTAAACCTCGGCGGGTATCAGGATGTTGTCGATCAGGCTGTGACCGTCCGCTTTGCCGTCGACGGGGAGAAAGACACCTACTTTCTTGCATGGACGACGACGCCCTGGACGCTTCCCTCCAACCTTGCCCTGGCCTTTGGACCGGAAATCGACTATGTGAAGGTTCATGACAAGAGTGACGGGAACTACTACATACTGGGCAAAGCCCGTCTTGACCATTACTACAAGGACCCGGCCTCCTATGAGATTGTGGATGAGCAAAAGGGAACCTTCTACAAGGGGATGCGCTACCAGCCTTTGTTCCCGTATTTTACCGATTTGAAGGAGAAAGGCGCCTTTGTCTGTGTAAACGGTGATTATGTTACCACGGAAGACGGCTGCGGCATCGTGCATACCGCCCCCGGCTTCGGGGAGGACGACTATCAGGTGCTAAAGGGCAGCGGGATCCCCGTTGTCTGCCCGATAGACCTGGAGTGCCGCTTCACCAATGAAGTCCCCGACTTCGAAGGACGCTTTGTCAAGGATACCGACAAGGATATCATCGCCTACCTGAAGGAACACAATCTTTTGGTCAAGCGCGAGAACTACCTTCACTCGTATCCGTTCTGCTACCGAACCAAGAAACCCCTGATCTACAGGGCCATGAGCTGTTGGTTCGTCGACATCGGAAAGATCAAACAGTACATGCTCAGTTCGAATGAACAGATCACCTGGATGCCCGACCACCTCAAGTACGGCCGTTTCGGCAAGTGGCTTGAGGGGGCGCGCGATTGGGCCATCAGCCGCAACCGGTTCTGGGGAAACCCCATTCCCGTATGGAAGTGCGATGGCAGCGACCATATCGAGGTGATCGGCAGTGTCGCCGAGCTTGAGGCGAAATGCGGAAAGAAGGTCGAGGACCTGCACAAGCACTTCGTTGACGACCTGACGTGGCCCAGCCCGGACGGGAAGGGTACCATGAGACGCATCGGAGATGTCCTGGACTGCTGGTTTGAGTCCGGTTCGATGCCGTATGCCCAACAGCACTATCCGTTTGAGAACAAGGAGTACTTTGAAAGCCACTTCCCCGCAGATTTCATTTGTGAAGGACTCGATCAGACCCGTGGTTGGTTCTATACCCTCACCGTCATTGCTGCTGGTTTATGGGAGAAGCCTGCATTCACCCACTGCATAACCAACGGCATCGTCCTGACCGCCGAAGGCAAGAAGATGAGCAAGAGCGAGCGCAACTACACCGACCCGATGGAGATCGTCAAGCTCTACGGGGCCGACTCGCTCCGCTTTGCCTTGATGAACAGTGCCGTAGTACGCGCAGAGGATTTGAAATTCAGCGAGGATTCGGTCAAGGAAGTGCTCAAGACCCTGATCATTCCCCTGTGGAATGCATACTCGTTCTTTGTGACCTATGCAAACATCGATGGATACGAACCATCGGAGACAGCCTTCAAGGATTTGACCAATCCCATGGACAGGTGGATCATCAGTGCCATGCAGCGGTTTGTGCAGGAAGCGACCGCAGCGTTCGAAGCCTACGACATCCAAAAGGCATGTTCACTCTTTGTCCCCTTCATGGATGATTTGAACAACTGGTACATCCGCCGAAGCCGCCGACGGTTCTGGAAGGGGGAGAATGACACGGACAAGAAGCAGGCCTACGACACGCTGTACAAGGTGCTTCTGACCTTCATCAAGGCGGTGGCCCCGATCATTCCCTTCACCACCGAGGATATCTACCAGAATCTGCGGACGAGTGAAATGCCTCAGAGTGTCCATTTGTGCATGTATCCCGACTACTACGCCGAAGAGCGGGACCTTGCCTTGGAGAACCAAATGTCGTTGACCCAGAAGGCGATAGCCATGGGACGTGCGCTGCGCGCATCCAACAACCTGAAGATCCGCCAGCCGCTGAAGACACTCTTCCTCGTCGACCGGGAAGAAGAAGAGCGCACAATCTTGAATTCGATGCAGGACATCATTGCCGAAGAGCTCAACGTCAAGGAAGTCCACCTGAGCTCCGATGAGTCCGAACTTGTCGACTACAGCGCCAAGGCCAACTTCAAAGTGCTGGGAAGCAAGCTCGGCAAGGATATGAAGGAAGTCGCCGCCCTTATTGCTGCACTTGACGGCAGGGTGATAGCATCCATGCTCGACGGAAAGACCCATACAATCGTTTACAGCAAGGGTGAGATTGCCGTTTCCAAGGATGAAATCATCGTACAACGCACCGAACTTGAGGGGGTGAAAGTCCTCAACGACGGCTCCTTGACCGTCGGATTCGATACCAAGGTAACAGAAGAGCTGCTTGAGGAGGGCATTGCCCGCGATATAGTCCGCTCGATCCAGAATCTGCGCAAGGAGAGTGGTTTTGAAGTCTCCGACAGGATTCGCCTGAAGTGGGACGGCGATGAGGTGATCAAGCGGGTCTTCGAGCACTTTGGTCCGACGATTGCAAAAGAAACATTGTCCAACTCGATGAGCTTTGCTACACTGGATAGTGAAACGATTGATTGCGGCGATCACCCGGTGAGGTTGTTTGTCGAGAAGGATTGAGTGCATGGTTAGATTCTGCAAGATTGCATCAGCTTTTGCTTTGGCAGTCATTGTCCTTTCTTCCTGTGCCACGGTGGCACAGAAGGGGCGGCCTTACTATGACTTCCAAGCGATGGGTGAAGAGAACGTCATTGTGGTGACCGTTGATGCCCTCAAGGAGCAGGAGCTGGTGCAGGCAGCCTTCTCGAATCTTGAAGAGTTTGCACGTCGTTCCCGAAGGGTTTCGCTCTCGTTGAAACCCACATCCGATTCCTATCCCTTGGAATCTGATGCCATCTCGGCATATGGGGTGGTGGAGGGGGACTATCCGAAGTTCCTTATCAATACCGGCATGATGTATGCCAAGGAACTCGAGCGCAAGGCAAACAGTGACGGTCTTACCTGGTTCAGCCAGAAGAGCGGGCCTGTCTCGTTGTATACGCCGAAGAATGACAAGTTGCTCTTCACCAATGGTTCGTATGAACAGAGCTATTCGCGCTTTGCAACGAAAAACCGGTTGATTGATGACCAGATTGCCATGCAGATGGCACAAGCATCAATCGCCGTCTATTCCCTGCATCCTCAAACCTTCTTTGATTTGGGACTGGGACTTCCTGATACAGTGATCAAGCAGGCGAAGCTGATGCTGTTGTTGATCAATGCGGATGACGAAGGCTCGTATAGCTTGGATGCCTACATCACCATGGATACGGCAAAGCTTGCATCCACCCTGTCCCAGATGGTTCGCACCGCCTACCTTGCCAGATTGAAGCGGGAGAAGATTCCCTATAAGATTGCTGACTTGATGAAGATGTTTTTGATAGAGGACGATCGAGTAACGATCAAACACATGGAATTGGGCGAAGAGCAGATACAAGCTCTCAGACACAGTCTGACTGGAATGCTTTAAGCCTGAGAGGAGATACATACGATGCCTTCTTATGAGTACGAGTGTCAGCTTTGCAAGGCACGAGTTGAATTGGTCCAGTCTTTGGACAAGCATGAGGCTCCTGCCGTCTGCCCTTCCTGCAACATGGAACATACCATGACGCGGGTCAACATTCCCTCTTCGTCGATTCCTGTACAGGAATCAAAAGAGGAGGAGTAAGCCGCGTGGAACAGAGTAAGAAACGAATCTTGACAGGAGACCGTACCACCGGTCGTTTGCACTTGGGACACTATGTGGGTTCTCTGAAGAGCAGGGTGGAGTTGCAGGACAGCTACGATACGTTTATTTTACTGGCGGACGTGCAAGCCCTCACAACGCACTTCGAGCATCCTGAGCTTATCAACTCCAGCATCTACGATGTCGCCATCGACAACCTTTCAGTAGGACTCGATCCCGCAAAAGTCACCTTGGTCCAGCAAAGCCAGATAACCTCCATTGCAGAGTTGACGGTCTTCTACTCGATGATTGTGACGGTCAACCAACTCAGGCATAACCCGACGATCAAGACCGAAGCGAAGAACTACGGGTATGCCGACCTCACCTATGGATTTCTCGGCTATCCGGTGAGCCAGACTGCCGATATCACCTTCTGCAATGCACATCTTGTTCCTGTTGGCGAGGATCAGATTCCGCATATTGAATTGGCCCGAAAGATCGTGCGCAAGTTCAATGATATGTATGGAACCTCCATTGTCGAGCCTGAAGCGAAGCTCAGTGCAGTGGGAAGGCTCTCAGGCCTTGACGGCAATGCTAAAATGGGCAAGAGCCTGGGCAATGCAATCTATCTCTCCGATACTCCTGAAACGGTATGGGAGCGGGTGCGCAACGCCGTCACCGATCCTGCCAGAGTCACCGCGAAGACACCCGGGCATCCGGAAATCTGCAACGTCTACAAGTATCACTGTGTGTTCAATCCCGAGGAGTCCGATGATATCGCATATCGATGCCGCAATGGCCTGATTGGTTGTGTTGCCTGCAAGAAACGCCTCAACGAAGTGCTCAACGCCATGCTCGATCCCATTCGGGAGAGGCGAGCCTATTATGAGGCACACCGCTCTGAAGTCAGGGACTTGATCATTGAAGGGACACGGAAGGCCAATCAAATCGGAAACGACAACCTGCACGCAATCAAGGAAAAGATGCACGTGCTGATCTAAGACCGTGCCGGCCCTTCGCGAGAGCCATCAATGAAGAGGAGACTCTTTGTTGGTGGCTGTTTTGTATTAAAACTAAAACCGGTGGTAAAAACCACAAGAACCTTCAATATCCCTCCGCCTTCTGCAGTGCTATAGTGGTCTCAGGCGGGAGGAATAGGTGTGCTTCCGCCTAAAAAGGAGAAGCTTATGAAAAAACTGCTTGCATTGGTTCTTGTTGCGGCTCTCTTGCCGATTGGTTTGTTCGCCACCGGTTCAAAGGAAGCCCCCGCTGCCGCTGTGGCACCGGTTGTTGAGGAACTGAGTCACGATGAATTGGTTGCACGTGCGAAAGCGGAAGGAAAGGTTGTTGTGTACGCCACATCAAGCCGCATTGCAAAGGCTGCGGAAGGCTTTACCAAGCTCTACGGCATCCAGGTTGAAAGTTCCAATCTCAAGGATTTTGAATTGATCGAGAAAGTTGCAAAGGAAGCCCAGGCGGGTGTCAGCGGGGCGGATTTTGTCCTAGCCCAAGACGCTGGACGACTCGTCGGTGAACTCATCGAGCCTGGATACCTGTACAACTATGTACCCCCGACACTCAAGGATGTCATCCCTGTTTCCATGCAAAATCCTCTGCAGGCTTTTGCCATCAACAAGGTTTTCATCTACAACGATGAAGGATTGGACAAGAGCCCGTACTATAACATCTGGCAGTTTGCCGATCCCAAGTACAAGAGCCTGCTGCAGTTCAAGAACCCGTTCCAGGAAGGTGTAAATGCAAACTTCTTGACCATGATAACCAATGACTATTGGTCCAAGAAAATTGCCGAGGCATATAAGTCCTACTATGGGAAGGATATTGTATTGACTACAGCAAATGCAGGCTTCGAATGGATCAAGGCCATCTATGAGAATGACTTGATTGTCGGCACCAGTGACACCACCATTGCCGAGAATGTCGGCATCAAGGGTCAGAATGCAAAGCGTGAGAATCCTCCTGTAGGCTTGTTTGTATTCTCCAAGGCCCGTTATGCAACAAGCAAGAACCTAGCACTCAAGCCCGCCATGGATATGGAGCCGTTTGCTGGTTTCTATTACAGCCTCTACGCCCTGATGGCAAAGAGTGCAAAGAATCCTCATGCAGCCAAGTTGTTCATCGAATATCTGTTTACTGAGGAAGGATTCTCTCCCTGGGGATCGGACTGCGGAACATACAGCGCCAATCCCAACAACCCGATTCAGGAAGACATCGACTTCCCCTTCGAGGTATGGATGCCGCTTCTGGTTGAAGAAGAGGGTGCCTACTGCTTTGACAACCGTGCAGAAGTGGAAGAGTTCCTTAATCAGTATATCTACTAATCGTACCGTCTGAATTACATGGAGCCTGCAGTTTATCCTGCAGGCTTCATGAAAAGGAACATGCACATGAGTGCCAAAAGCAAACTCAATCAAATGAAGGCTTTTATCAAGAAGCCGCACAACATCATTCTGGTGGTGCTGTTGGTTGTACTCGGGTACCTGACCCTCGTACCGCTTCTTACCATCATTCTCGATACCGTTACGGTCCACTCAAGCGAAGCCCGGTTTGTGAAAAAGCCTGTCGGCTCGCTGACGCTCTACCACTGGACCAAGATGTTCGCAAGCGGGGTCACCAGCCAAAAGACCTTTTATGAACCCTTTGTGAATACCATGGTGGTTGCCTTCCTCTCCTGTGTGCTCGCCATCCTCATCGGTGGCTTTTTTGCTTGGACTGTGACCAGAACCAACATCCGGGCCAAGGCATTCATCTCCACCGTCTTTGTATTTCCCTACATCATGCCGGCTTGGACTTTGGCCATGGCCTGGCTCAACTTTTTCCGCAATTCACGGATCGGGGGAGCTCCCGGTCTTTTCACTGTATTTACCGGTATGGAGACCCCCAACTGGTTTGCCTACGGGCTTTTCCCCATTGTTATTGTCCAAGGTTTGCACTATGCACCCTTTGCCTACATCCTCATCGGGGGAATCTTGAGGAACATGGACGCCAATCTTGAGGAAGCTGCCATGTTGTTGCATGCAAACCGGATACAGATCATGATGAAGGTGACCCTGCCCATCGTACGACCTGCGTTGCTGTCCACCTTCCTCCTTGTTTTTTCTTCCACCATGAGCGCGTTCGCCGTCCCGGCCTTTTTAGGCAGCCCGGTGCGTTACCAGGTCTTGACGACCCAGATGTACCGCACGCTGAACGGGATGAATCCTGGCTATGGATATATCATGGCCTTGGTGATGATTGTAATCGGGGTAGGAATATTGATGCTGAATCAATGGATCACCGGTAGACGCAAGAGCTACACCACCATCACCGGTAAGAGTTCCAACATCAGCCTGTTCAATTTACGCAAGGCTCGTACTCCTCTTACCATCCTCTTGGTAACAATTCTGATGATGGTTGCCATTCTCCCCCTCGCATCCTTTGCCATCGAATCTTTTATTATGGCCCCGGGAGACTACTCCTTCTCCAACTTCACCACTGAATTCTGGATTGGAAAAGGAAGGGCCGATATAGCAAACAGCGAGCCTGGCATCCTCCGAAATCCTTCCATATGGCTTGGCCTGACCAACAGTCTCAAGCTGTCGATCATCATAAGCCTGATTGCTGGTACGGTTGGTATGCTCAGCGGGTATGCAATAGCAAAGCGGAGAGGCTCAAGACTCTCCACATGGGTGAACAATCTCACCTTCTTCCCTTACCTCATGCCCTCAATGGCATTCGGTGCAATTTTCTTGTCGATGTTCGCCGTTCGAAGAGGCTTCATACCTGCATTGTACGGGTCCTTCTGGCTGCTGGTCATTGTAGGTGCTGTCAAGTATCTGCCGTTCGCTTCCCGCAGCGGAATCAATGCGATGCTGCAGCTCTCCGGCGAGATTGAAGAAGCAGGTACAATCATGGGAGTCGGTTGGTTGAAGCGAATGACAAGGATTATTTTCCCAATCCAGAAGACCACTTTCATCAGCGGTTACCTTTTACCTTTCATAAGTTGCATGCGTGAACTTTCACTGTTCATCCTGCTCGTATCGCCGTCAACCAGGATTCTTACCACTCTGCTGTTCCAGTACAACGAGAAAGGTTGGAACCAGTATGCCAACGCCATCAACTTGATGATCGTCGTCATCGTCGTAGGATTCAACCTGTTGATCAATAAATTGACCGGGGCCTCGATCGACAAGGGAATCGGCAACAACTAAGAGGAGTTACTCATGCCAAGAATTGAATTGCAACATATAACCAAGAAGTTTGGAAAGTTCGTTGCCGTTGATGATTTGAATATGGTCATCGATGATCGCTCCTTTGTTACCCTGCTCGGTCCCTCCGGCTGCGGCAAGACCACAACGCTCAGGATGATTGCGGGACTCGAAACGCCTACTGAAGGCGTCATCACCATCAATGACAAGATTGTGTTCTCCAGTGAGGACGGTATCGACGTCCCGCCGGACAAGCGTGATGTCGGTTTTTTGTTCCAGAACTATGCCCTTTGGCCCCACATGACAGTATATAAGAATATCGCTTTTGGATTGGAGAATCTGAAATGGTCCAAGGATGCAATCAAGACAAGGGTTGAAGAGCTGCTTGCCATGCTCAAGATCAGCGAGTTTGCCGCACGGTATCCCTCAGAACTCAGCGGTGGCCAGCAACAGCGCGTTGCCATTGCAAGAACGTTGGCAACAGGACCGAAGGTGTTATTCATGGACGAGCCACTGTCAAATCTTGATGCCAAGCTTCGCATGGAGATGCGCTCCGAACTCAAGCGTCTGCATCGAGAAACCGATTCAACTTTCGTCTATGTCACCCATGATCAATTGGAGGCCATGACGCTCTCGAGCATGGTCTGCCTGATGAAGAACGGTTATATGCAACAGTATGCACCGCCTTTGGAAGTGTATCGTAAACCGGCAAACACCTTCACAGCAGACTTTGTAGGTTCGCCGAACATCAATTTGGTTGAGGGCATGGTGCTTCAGGGCAAACCTTTGATACTTAAGATTACCAATCAGGTACATCTCTCCTTTCATCCCAAAACGGACATTGCAGTAGAACAGGGACAGGCCATAGTACTGGGCCTCAGGCCTGAACATATCGCAGTTTTGGAGCAAGAATCTGATGTAGAAGCAGAAATCCTGAGTTCACTCCCTTCGGGAATGGAGACCATCATCGCACTTTCAATGGATTCAATCCGTCTCCATTCAGTGGTATTCGGTGATATCGACTTCGAGGTCGGCAAGCGTGTCGGGCTCTCGTTCGGTGATGGCATATTCAATCTCTTTGACAAGGCAAGCGGCCGAAACCTTGGGCAGGGAACCCTTAGCCGAGTATGAGCGAGCCAGTGACGTTGTTTCGTGCCCACGATATCCGCTCCAAGCGGGAAGCCTTCGCCGGTGCTAACGGTCTTCGTCTTTGCAAGGCGTTGGCACACTACTTCCTCCATACCCTCAAGGTGGGCAAGGTTGTTCTTGCTCGTGATGCAAGACTGGGAGGGGCTGAACTCCAGCAACAGCTTCTTGCAGTTTTCTGCAACGCCGGACTTGATGTACTGCTGGAGCCAAATCCTATCGGCACATGCCAGTTTTATTACGCATGTCTTTCCCATATCGATGCTGCAGCAGTAATGGTGACAGCCAGCCATAATCCAGCTTCGTATTTGGGAATGAAGCTGGTCGGACCGAATTTGTATGGCATAAGCATGGGCCATGGGCTTGAACGCATCCAGCAACTTTATGATTTGCAAGAACCTGTCGATGATTATGGGAGGAGAGGGAGTGTTCAGGTTCTTGATACGCTCTCTTCCTTCATTTCTTATTCAACAAGGCTGGCTGATGTCCAGGCTGAGGATGTCAGCGGCCTGACTATCGGTTGTGATTTTCAACATGGAAGCGCCGGCACTGCTATGCTTAGGGCATTGGGCGGGCTGGGTGTGCATTGCACCGCACTTCATCTGATACCCAACGGAAATTTTCCGCAAGGCGATCCAAATCCAGGCATCGAGACAAGCATGCAGGAGGCGAGAGATTTTCTTGCCTCACATCCAATGGACCTGTTCTTCGCGTATGACGGCGATGGCGATCGGATGGATCTCTTGTATAAGGGACGTCAGCTCTCACCCTCTTTGGTGATGCTCGGTATTGCAGATGAAATAGTAAAGCTGAACCAGAACTACAGCGAACCTGTCTTTCTCTTCGATGTGAAAGTCTCTCCACCGCTGATTGCTGAAATGATGAGCAGAGGGAAAAAGATTGGTGTAGTTCAACCGGGCCATTCAGCGATCAAACAATTGATGAACAGTGCCCGTTCTGCTTTTTATTTGTGTGCGGTCGAGGAGTCGGCACATTACTATTACCAGCTCAAGACTCAGGACGACAAGCGGGTTGCATCGGAAAACACGCTTTTCTACACCCTGTTGATTCTCAAGGCATACAAGCGCAATCCATCGCTCTTTGAAAAAGCTCGAAACCTTCAGGACAGTTTTTTCCGGGAACGTGAATGGTCTGTTTCCATCAAGGATGAAGGAAGCCGTTCCCTTTTTCTCCAACAGGTTGAAGCGTATTTGCGAAGCATGGGGGCACAGTCGGTGATTCATGACAGTCAGGGACACAGCTTGGGTGCAACACTCTATCGCCATGGCCTGGATGGGGGAACAGTCCTGTCTGGCACTTGGTTTCAGGTATTTCAAAGGCTGAGCCAAAGTGAAGACAACCTGCTTCGGTTCGAGGTTCTCGCTTCGGATCAAAAACTAGGTAGCTCGATAGCTGAAGCCATCAGGACTTTGCACCCTCAGTCTCATCAAACCAGGTGAAATTGTTGTCCTTTGCCAGTTTGCTTGCAAAACGGGGCAGGGTCCTGATCGGATAGACTTCACCTACCAGATCGCTTTCGAGCATCGGCTTCACAATCCTCCATGCTTCAGTTATCTCCTTCATGGTGGGAAAGAGGCTCTTATCGCCTATCAGGATCTTTTGGACTATCTGCTCATATGCCTCGGGCGTGTTCGCACCGAAGGTCTCGCTTTGGTTGAAACGGAACCGGACCGGTTTTGATTTCCAGCTGGTATTCGGCATTTTCAGGTTCATGCTGATATCAATCGTGAGCTCCGGGTGAATGGTGATGATCACAGCGTTCTCGGCAATGGTCTGATCGTGCATCACCTGCTTGGTTGTATTCTTGAACTTGATATAAATCAGTGATTTGGCTTCCTTCTGCATCTTGCCTGTCCGCACATAGATGGGAATGTCGGCAAAGTAATAGGTGTTTACAAACAGCTTCAGGGCAGCATACGTCGGGGTTTGCACAATGTGGCCGCTGTTGACTCCCAGCGACTCATACCTGCCCATGTGGAATTCCTGGATGGGGGAGATGGAGCGCAGCACCTTCTCCTTTTCTATGGCGATATCCTCAGGTGAAAGCGAAGCCGGCTCGCTCATCGTCAAGTACGTGATGATCTGCATGATATGGTTCTGGATGGTATCGCGCACCACCCCGATTTTCTCGTAGAAACCCAACCGCTGGTCTACCCCGTGGGTTTCATCAAAAATAATCTGGATCGATTCGATGGTCCTGTTGTCCCAAATCCTGCGGATGATGTCGTTGTGGAACCGCATGAGCAACAGGTTTTGCATGAACTCCTTGCCAAGGTAGTGGTCGACACGGAAAATTTCCTCGTCGGTGAACGCTTTCTCTAGAATCTCATTATATCGCAGGGCACTCTCCAAATCGAAACCGAACGGCTTTTCCACTACGATTTTCTTGGTGAGCGTGCACAGGCAATCCAGCGATGCATCAATCTCCTTGATTTGGTGGATGGCATCCTCGTACAGCGAGGGCTGCAGCGCCAGATAGTAGATGAACTCTACTTCTTCACTTCCCTCGATCATGCTTCTCAGTTTCTTGGTGAGAATGGAAACGGCCCCCTCTTCGGCCATGTCATAGTACAAGTAATCCAGATTGTCGGTGAAGGAGGCGGGGGCTGAAGCATCAACCGAATGCAAGAGGAACTCCTCCCTGCTGCTGTACCGCCGTCCAAGGGCGAGAACTGAAAAGGAGTACTGCTTTTCCATAAGATTCTGATAGGCAGGATACAATTTCTTCAATGCAAGGTCGCCGGTACCGCCGTATTGGATGATGATTCGTTTCATAGCCTTCTTACTCCTTCAGGTCTGTAATGATCCACGTCGAGAACTGATTGTCCACAAAGTACGCACAAGGGAGGGTCTCTGCATGTTCTTTTCCACTCATCAACCGCTCCAAGGCGTCCCGTTTCCCCTCTCCGAGGAACAGCAGGAACACAGTTGCATTGCGGGCCAGCTTCGAGAATCCGTAATAGGTGAGGGTAGCCCTCCGCTTTGGAGGCTTGGGACTCTGCTCAACGACTGCAACTTGTACACCATCCTGTTCCGGCCGTCTGCCTGGGAACAACGACGCGATATGACCATCCTCTCCTACACCCAAGTATACCCTATCAAAGGGGGAAGTCGAGAGCTCTCGCTGCGCCTCTGGTATGGATAGCTGAGTCAAGGAGAAAGCACGCTCAAGTCCCGCCTCAAGAAGGGTATCCAGATTCTTCTCTCCCTCAAGGCGTTCGTCTACCAAATAGAGGTGGACACGGCCTAAAATGGATGGCTGCACAGCGAGGAATCCCCTGACGATGAATCGGGCACTCCTGCCTCCGCTCAGGGCAATATGCAGCATGCCTTCTTTTTGTTTTGCGAGCATGATCAAGTCCTGAGCTACGAAGTGTTCAAGGTCTTGCATGTGGTCCAGTTGTTTTATTCTCATGACTCTAATGTAATCAAAGAAATGGAAGTAGAATAGTAGGAGATGTCCCTATTTCTTGTTTTTCTTCGATTCGAGATTCTCTCTTGCTATGGAAAGCATCAATTTAATACGGTTTTCCTGGTTTACGTGCGTTGCAGAAGGATCGTAATCGATGGGTACGATGTTTGCTTCCGGGGCCCGTTCGGTAACCGCCCTGATCATGCCTTTCGCACAAATATGATTGGGCAGGCAGCCGAATGGCTGGGTGCAGACGATATTTGTAAAGCCTGCGTGTACCAAATCGAGCATTTCAGCAGTAAGCAGCCAGCCTTCACCCATTTTCACCCCGAAGTCAATCAACCCGTCATTGAGCTTTTTCATCTCGGTATACGGGATGGGAACCGTGAATTTCCCGCTTTTTGCCATCGCTTCGCGAGCCATTCTTTCCACTTTGAACAGTTGTTTGAGGACCAACTGGGTGACCACGCTGCTGATCGTGCGTCCGCCATAGTAGGCCTTGTCCGTGATGGCATTGTCGGCACCGTAATAGAGGAAACCCATCATGGAAGGAACCATGACTTCACAACCCTGCTGTTCCAGGTACGCCTGCAGGTTGTTATTGCCCAGCGGAGAGTATTTCATGTAGATTTCACCGACGATGCCGACTTTGATTTTCTCTTCTTTCCTTACCTCGATTGCTGCAAACTGCCTGCATATCTCATTGAGGTTTCGTTTCATCGCATATCCGATGTAACCCCTGTTGTTGGCGAACCGATCACTCAGATATCGTGTCCAGGTGGCGACCAGCTCATCGGCTTCACCCTTTTTCACTTCATACGGCCTCACTTGGTTCGACAAGGCCATAAGCAGGTCTCCGTAGATGAAGGCACTGTATGCCTGCAGCAGCATGAAGAAGGTCAGCTTGAATCCGGGATTTTTCTCCATTCCCTTGAGATTGAGACTGATGACGGGAATATGCTGGAGATGGCACTTCTCAAGGGCTTTTCGCAGCAAAAACAGATAATTGCTGGCCCTGCAGCCTCCTCCTGTCTGGGTGATGACCAGAGCAACCTTGTTGGTGTCGAAATTCCCATGCTTCAACGCATCGATGAGTTGACCGATGACAAGCTGGGCGGGATAACAGATGTCATTGTGAACATACCTGAGCCCTTCGCGGATGACATTGGGACCCTGGTTCTCCAGCAGCACAACGTTGTAGCCATGATTGGCAAACACCTCTTTGGCGATATTGAAGTGAACAGGCGACATATTGGGAATGAGAATGGTATGGTCCTTCCTCATCGCTTTCGTGAATACGGTACTCATGCGATACCTGCCTCCCCGATTGCAGCGAGCAGGCTGCGGATCCGGATTTTCACCGCTCCGAGATTTGCAATCTCATCAATTTTAATCTGGGTGTAAATCTTGTTGGTCTGCCTGAGGATATCCCGGATTTCATCACTGGTCACTGCATCGAGGCCGCAACCGAAGGAGACCAGCTGGATGATCTGCATGTCGGCCTGTGTAGTCACGTACCGTGCGGCATCGTACATTCTTGCATGATAGGTCCATTGGTTGAGGACGGTCCGCTTTTCCTTCGGCACCAAATGGCTGATCCCATCCTCGCTGAGGACGGCACAGCCGCATTGCAGCAATAAACTGTCGATGCCGTGATTGACCTCACCATCGACGTGGTAGGGCCTCCCTGCAAGCACCATGATCGGCCAAGCACGTTTCCTGGCCTCCTCGACAATGATGGTTGCCTGGTTTCGTACCGCCTTCTGGTAGGTCCTCAGGGCCTCATAGCCCCGTTTGCATGCAAGCTTGACTTCACCCTTGCCAAGATTGTAGTGCTTGGAGAATATTTCATAAAGCCGTGTGGCTGCAAATCGTTCATCGGCAAGGCTTAGGTAGTCGCTTATGAACAGCACCTTGTGTTCGAGCAGGGACGGCATGTTGTGCCTGAGTACTTCGGGATAATAGGCAACCACCGGGCAGTTGAAGTGGTTGTCCCCTTTCTCCTCCTTCAGGTTGTAACTGGAACAAGGGTAGAAAATGGCATCAACACCGTCCTCGATGAGCTGCTGGACGTGTCCATGCACCAACTTCGCCGGATAACAGATGGTATCGCTGCTGATCGTCGATTGGCCCTTTAAATAGGTATCGCGGGTTGAGGGCTCGGATACGACAACCTCGAAGCCAAGGCTGGACAGACAGGCATGCCAGAAGGGAAGCTGCTCATAAAAAGAGAGTTGCAATGGCAAGCCGATCCTTCCCCGTTCGTTTTTTCCGCTTTTCAAGGAAGCCAGATATTGCTGCTTGAATGCATACATGTTCAGCATCTGAGGATTGCCGATGAAGCTTTCAGGCCGGACGATGCGGTCGCACTTGTTTCCGCTGATCAGCTTTCGATCCCCGTCGAAACTGTTGATGGTCAAGAGACAGGCGTTGGTGCACCCTTTGCAGTGGACCGTACGGGTTCGATGGGAGAAGGAGGAGAGCTGGGCAAGCGAAAGGGTGGTTGTACTTTTATGGTCCCTCTTGTGCTGCTCCATTGCGTGCAGTGCACAACCGTAGGCTCCCATCAGACCCGCTTCATCGATGCGGATGACCTCGCTTCCCAGTTCCATCTCGAACGAGCGCAGCACGGCATCGTTGAGAAAGGTTCCTCCCTGCACAACGATGTGCCTGCCGAGCAAGGACGGGTCGGTCGACCGGATGACCTTGTACAGTGCGTTCTTCACCACACTGATTGCCAGGCCTGCGAAAATGTCGGCAACACTGGCCCCGTCTTTTTGCGCCTGCTTTACCGAGCTGTTCATGAACACCGTGCAGCGGCTGCCCAAGTCGACAGGATTCTGTGCCTTCAGGGCCAGCTCGGCAGCCTCCTCGGGTGAATAGCCCAACGCATTGGAGAACGTCTGCAGAAACGAACCGCATCCGGACGAGCATGCTTCATTGAGAAAAATATCGTCGATGACACCGTCTTCGATCTTGAAACATTTGATGTCCTGACCGCCGATGTCGATGATGAAGTCCACTTCGGGAAGAAAGGTATGGGCGCTTTTGTAATGAGCCATTGTCTCAACCAGCGAATACTCGAAGTCGAATGCATTTTTTACCAGAAGCTCGCCATACCCGGTCGAACTCGCCTTGACGATGTGAATATCCGGATAGGTGGTAAGAAAATTGGTGAGGAACTCCTTCACCGCCTGGACGGGATTGCCGTTGTTCTGCTGATAGCGGCTGTAGAGGAGCCTGCCTTGGGTGTCGATGATGCAGGCCTTCACCGTGGTGGAGCCAGCATCGACACCGAGGAAGGCTTGCCCCTTGTAGCTGGAGGGATCGGATTTCGGCAGCTTCGCCCTCTGATGGCGCTTGTGGAACTCTGTTAGCTGTTCATCGGTTTCGAAGAGGGGAGGGATGGAAGTGAATGTCTTTTGTGTATGATAGTGCTCAAGCTGATACACCAGGTCCGAGAGGATGATGGTCTCTTCATTGTTGGCCAATGCCGTCCCCAGAGCTACGAAATACAGGGAGTTTTCGGGACAAATTCCCTCGAGGTGCAAGGTTTGGTCGAATGCTGTGCGCAAAGAGGAGAGGAATGTCAGAGGGCCGCCCAAATATACCACCTGACCGGTGATCGGTCGACCTTGCGCCAGGCCTGCTATGGTTTGGTTGACTACCGATTGCAGAACCGAAAGGGCGATGTCGGCCTTGTCAGCTCCTTGGTTGATGAGCGGCTGGACGTCGCTTTTTGCAAAAACACCGCATCGTGAAGCGATGGTATAGCTTTGTTTGGCCTGCTTGGCAAGATCGTCCATCTGGTCTTGATCAATATTGAGCAAGCTGGCCATCTGGTCGATGAATGATCCGGTGCCTCCGGCACAGGTGCCATTCATCCTCACTTCCATGTTCCTCCCCAGAAACAGGATCTTGGCATCCTCGCCTCCAAGCTCGATGACCACATTGGTGGAAGGAAGATAGTGCTGGATGGCAATGCGGGTGGCGTATACTTCCTGCACGAACGGAAGGTGCAGTTGTTGGGAAAGCCCCATGCCGGCCGAGCCGGAGAGCGAGAAAGAAACCTGTTTGTCGCCAAGTTTTTGGAGCAGGGGCGTAAGCATCTGGACAGCGGTTTGGGGAATTTGAGAGTAGTGTCTACGATACTCTTGATGAACAACACGCAACTGTTCATCAAGTACTACGCATTTCATGGTAGTGGAGCCAACATCCAAGCCGATTTTCACCGAGAAGCCTCCGAATACACAAACCTTACGTAATAATCAGGAAATGGTACAGTGAACCCAATCTGTATCTAGACAGTGTTGGTGAAAATGTCTAGATACGGAGTTGTCCATCTGGTCCATAGTCAAATACTTGCACCGCAGCAATCGCCTCTTCAAGCAGAGCCTCGATCCCCATGTTTTGGTAGTGTTGCGTCATCAGCTCCTTATCAGGCCGTACGAGCGGATGTTTGGGGCTGAATATCACGCAACAATCCTCATAGGGAAGGATGGAAGTCTCATAGGTTCCAATGTGTTTTGCAAGGTTCATGATCTCCTGCTTGTCCATGCCGACCAAAGGACGGAGCACCAGTTGTTCGCTCATGCTGTCGGTGAAAGCCATGCTCTCCAGCGTTTGGCTGGCTACTTGGCTGAGCGCCTCCCCGGTGACGATGCACATTCCCTCCTGCTTCCGGGAAATGGCATTGGCCACTTTCATCATGGCAGCCCTGAACATCAAGGTGGTTTCTTCCTCTTGGCTGTGTTGTTTGATCCAAAGCTGCGCCTCGGTGAAGTGGACTACATGCAACCGTGTTCCTTGCAGATACGGGGCAAGCAAAGAGGTCAGGGTCTTGACCTTCTCCAAAGCCTGCTCGCTGGTGTAGGGATAGGCATGGAAGTAGATGCACTCCATCTTCAAGCCGCGTTGTGCCATGCGATAGGCTGCAACCGGACTGTCGATTCCTCCTGAGAGCAGCAGCATGCCCTTGCCTGCGGTGGTGACCGGCAGTCCTCCCGGTCCGCTCTTTGCGGAGGTGAAGAGGTACGCCTTGTCCCGGATCTCGCAATTGATGGTCATATCGGGGTTCTTGACATCGACTGTCAGGTCGGGGTGTTCGCTATGAACCACCTCGCCGAGCATGCAGTCTATCTGGTAACTGTTCAGAACGAAGTTCTTGTCAGCCCGCTTGGTAATCGACTTAAAGGTGCCTGTTCCTTTGGAGAAGGGCTCATCCTGCATCAGGGCCCGTGCGGCTTCCTTGATGGCCTCGATATCCTTTGCACATCGGAGGCAGCGGGAATAACCGACAACCCCGAAGGTTGTGCTGAAGGCCATTTCAATGGTTTCCCGGGGACAGAGGTTCTCTATCTCAAAAAAAATACGGCCTTTCTGCTTGGAGACCTGGGTACGGTAACCCTTGAGCTTGTTCTTGATGTTGTTCTTGAGCCGCTTCTCGAAGAAATCACGGTTCAAACCTTTGAGGGATATTTCTCCCAATCGTACCAAATAGAGGGTAGAGTCGTTCATGCGTGCTCCAAAATGAGTTGTGTGACGGTCTGTGCCAAGATTTCAACATCCTCGGCTGTTGTATCCTTGGACAGCGAGATGCGGATGCTGTTCTTTGCAAGCTGTGCCGGGAAAGCCATGGCTGCGAGGACACTCTGGGATTTTTGTTTGGCATTGTTCGAACAAGCTGATCCGCTGGAAACGCAAATCCCCTGATCGAACAACAAGCGGGTGAATACTTCACTGGGAAGAGTCGGATGCGCAAGGGCTAGGATGTAGGGACTGCAATGCTCCGCCGGGCTGAAGATGGGCAGAGAGGAGAGCTTGTCCCGCAATAAGGCATTCAAAAGCGATACATGCCGATAATTCTCATCGAGGCTGTGCAAGGCGTCCTTGACAGCCTGATGCATTGCTGCGATGCCGCCGATATTCTCGGTTCCCGGCCTCAGTCCCCGTTCCTGTGATCCGCCGCGGCTCAGGCTTTCAATACCTGCATTGGTATTGTACAGCAATCCTACACCACGGGGACCGTGGAGCTTGTGGGCACTGAAGGATGCGCTGTCCACGCCCATGGCCTTAAGGTCGAACGGTATTTTCCCGAGAGCCTGGGTCGCATCGGTATGGACATGGATTTTTCGGTTGTTGTGCCCGCTCTCAAAGGCGCGGACAACCTCCACCAAACCGCCGATGTCCTGCATTGTGCCTACGACATTGTTTACCAGCATGATTGAGACAAGCCGGGTTTCACTGCACAAGGCTTTCTGCAGCTCTTCCTTCTGGATAAAACCCTTGGGGGCGGCAAGCGTTGTCACCCTCCATCCAAGGTGTTTCAGCAGCCTGGCGTATTCCGATACCGAGGGGTGTTCGATTGAGCTGAGGATGACATGGCCCTTGCGTTCCTTCCAAATGAGGCTATTGAGAATGATTGCGTTTGCCTCGGTGGCCCCGCTGGTGAAGGTAAGAGAGAGCGGATCGACACCAAGAAGGCCGGCAATGTCGGCCCTGGTCTGCTCAAGAAATGCTTTTGCATCTCTTCCTTCCTGATGGAGGGAGGATGGATTGCCTCTATACTGCACAACCGCCTTCGTATAAGCATCAAGCGCCGGCCGGCTCATACCGGTGGTGGCTGCATTGTCAAAATATCGTATTTCGTGCATGGCCCACATTGTGCGACAATGCAAGGATTTTTGCAAGCACGGCTTCTCCAATGGTTCTTGTCTTCTTCCCTGTCTCTAGGGTATAACAAGAGTATGAATAAATTGACGACTGCCGTACTCGACCAAGGAAAAACCACGGATATTTTGCTTGCCGATGATTTGAAGGACCTGGCCAACCATCTTGGAAGCTATGGCCGCTCGGTCATGTGGGTGTTCGATACCAATACAGCCAAATTGTTCAAACAGCTTCCTCCCGCCCATGTGGTGCTGGAAAGCGGGGAGAGTTCGAAGCACTTCGGGTCGCTTGAACGCATCCTCTCGACTTCTCTCGATGAGGGACTTGCTCGTGATGGACGGATCATCGGCTTCGGCGGGGGAGTGGTCTGCGACCTTTCCGCCTTTGCAGCATCGGTCTATATGCGCGGATGCAGGCTGACACTGGTTCCCACCACCTTGCTTGCCATGGTGGACGCCGCCGTAGGCGGCAAGACGGCAGTCGATTTCCGCGGTATGAAAAATATGGTCGGCTCGTTTTATCCGGCTGGTGAGGTTCTCATCTGCATCGATACGCTCAGGACCCTCAGTGACAAGGAATTTCTCAACGGGCTTGCCGAGGTCGTCAAGCATGCCCTGCTCAGTCAGGATGAGGAGCTGTACAAGTTCCTCCTTGTGAAAAAGAACGAGATCCTCAGCCGGGATTCCAAGACCTTGGCGAAGCTGGTGGAGCTCTCCCTGGATGTGAAAAAGTGGTACATCGAACAGGATCCCACCGAGACAAAAGGCATCCGGCAGATGCTCAACCTGGGCCATACCTTCGCCCATGCCTTGGAGTCCTCATCCCACTTCGGCAACTGGAGTCATGGTGCTGCCGTGGCATGGGGAACCTGCCGTGCCTTGGAAGCCGGCGTTGTGCTGCAGGTGACTGATAAAGCCTACGCCACCGGAGCGACCAAGCTCTTCAAGAGTTATGGCTATGATATCGAGCATCGAATCGGCCGCGGCGATTGGATTGAGTTCCGCGACCATTTGCTCAAGGACAAGAAAAAAGCGGACGGCAAAGTCCTCTTTGTCCTTTTGCAAGGTCAGGGAAAGGGAGTGCTCAGTCCGCTTGAGATGCCTCTGATCCAGCATCTCGTCATAGCAAAGCCGATTTTCTAATTCAAGTTCATTCAACCAGCTTCAACAGTGATCCATAGATCTTGTCAACCCGCTTGGCCAGTTGCTTTTGGTCTGCTGCTTCCAACGCATCGGCCAACTGAAGCAAGGTGAACAACGAGGTGTCCAAAGCATCAAAGCAATCATCGACTGCAGTAAATCGGTAATTGCCGTTTCCGCTCTCCTCCAGGGCTACGAAATGCAGTTGCTTCCGCTCCTTTTTGCTCTTGGTGAACGAGAGCAGCCACATCAGGTTGTCAACCAGCGTCGCTGCATCGTTGATGGTATAAACGCCGGAGGGTGGGTTGTCGAGAATTCCTTGCTCGACTTTCAGCTTGCCTTGCAATTCCAATATTGAAAAGAATTTATCTCCATAGTGGATATAGAATCCATGATGAAGTAGGGCGGCTGGAAAGTTCTTGGGCCGCTTGGGGGCCTTCTCGTTGGCTTGCACCAGATAGGCAAGGTCTTCGAGGGGGATGATGGCAACAAGTTTTTGTTTCTTCTTGCCGATGACCAACGTCGGATACGTTCGCTTGTAGACGGTGATCGTTGCTTTTCCTTTCTCCTCGACTTTTCCTTTCTTCTCCTCCCGCTCTTCCTTGCGCGAAGGCTTTTCGCCTTTTGCCAGACCGGAAAGACGCGGATAGAGTTCGACCGAGATGTCATCCAGCCATGCCTTCTCAAGCGGGCTTACACTGCGTGCATACAGGCGGCTTGTCTGTACGATCTCTCCGGCGATGATGAATTGCGGAAGTGTCTTGAAGTAGGCACTGCCTGGGTGGATGAAGACTTGATCTGCCGTCAGGCTCTTGTACATATTTCCTTTTGCCTTGATGCATACGTACTGCATCAAACCGCTGGCGATGCAACTCAAGTACTCACGTACCGTCCCTCCGCTGGAGATGGGAAAACCGATGTCGGAGCAAATCTCTCCGAGTTGTTCATTGACATGGACGATTTCCTGCATGCCTTGGAAATCGAGATAGCTGCGCTTGCAGAACTTCTGTTTCGCTTCTTTTCCGGTGTTTGCGGTGTATTGGCGATAGATGTTCAAATACGAGACGAAGTCACCGTACTCTGAGGTATTGAAACGCTTGTGGGCCGCACGACTCTGCTCCTCCTCACCGGGAATCAACAAGAACGGAGTCTTGGTCGAGAGGAAGGAAACCGCTATCAACACCTCCTCAAGAACGTTGGGATGGTTCATCATTGCTTCTACGATGACCCGTGAGTGACGGGGCAGGAGGGGGAAGCGGCACATCAAGGACCCGATGGAGGTGAGACGCCGGTACTCATCAATCGCCCCGATGAAACGCAGGGTATCCTCGGCGCTGGCGATGGCGCTGTGCTTGGGGCGGGTGATGAAGGGGAAGTGCTCATAATCGTAGATTGAGAGATCGCTCATCCTCAGCACCACTTCGCTCAAGTCGGTGCGCAGGATTTCTTCAGTCCCATAGGGCAGGCGGCTTTGGTAATCTTCTTCGCTGTAGAGCCGGTAGCAGACACCGGGACCTGTACGGCCCGCCCGTCCTTTGCGCTGTTCACAACTGGAACGGCTGGTGGGAAGGGGGACCAGCGAGGAGGTGAAATCCTTCTGGTTGTAGAAATTGATCTTTGCAATCCCGCAGTCGATGACGGTTGTAATGCCGTCGATGGTGACCGAGGTTTCTGCAATATTGGTAGCTACAACGACCTTGGTTTTTCCCGGTCCTGTCTCGTTGAAGACCGATTCCTGTTCCTCCTTGCTCAAGCGTCCGAACAAGGGATAGATTTCCAGCAACTGGTCGGGGTCGGCCATATAGAGGGCGTTGACGCAGGTGGTAATGTCGAACTCGCCGCTCATGAATACCAAAATATCGCCTGAATGCTGTTTGGCTTCGGTCATGACGATGGAGGTGACCGCTTGGATCTGATGATCGAGCGTCTCCCGTTCCAAGGGCTTGTAGACGACCTGGACGGGATAGATGCGGGCATCGATGCTGACGATCGGGGCGTTGTCAAAGAACTCGCTGAACACCTTGGTGTTGATGGTGGCACTGCTGATGATGACCTTGAACTCTTTTCGTTGAGCCATGACCTCCTTGAGCAGGCCGAGGATGAAGTCGATGTTCAGTGAGCGCTCATGGGCTTCATCAACCAAAATTACCGAATAAGCGCGAAGCAGGGGGTCGGCCTTCAGCTCCATGAGCAGGATTCCGTCGGTCATCACCTTGATGCGGGTATTGGGATTTGTAGTATCCTCAAACCGCATCTTGTAGGCGACAAACCCATCATCCTTGCTGACTTGGCGCCTGATGAAATCACTGACGCTGAGTGTTGCAATGCGTCTGGGTTGTGTTATGCCTACCTGCAGTTGGTCTGCATAGCCGGCTTCATGGAGGATCAGGGGGATTTGTGTAGTCTTTCCGCTTCCGGTTGGACTTTCGACAATGATGACTTGGTTCTTTGCAAGTCCATCAAGAATTTCCTGCCGATGTTGATACACCGGCAAATGTTTCATGTCTTTCAAATTAATTCCTTTGTAGTATGGATAACGCCTCTTGCAGAGTCAGGTTTGGATGATTTTCCCGGCTCACCAGGTTTTTCAAGGTGAACCTATTCTGCTCTTCCTCTTCCTTGCTTACAAGAATGGCGTAGGGTATGGCATTGTTCTCAGCCCACTTGTATTGGGCTGCCAGCTTCTTGTCTGCGAGATAGACACAGACTCGAATGCCTGCCTTCCTGAGGTTTCTGGCAAGCTGGTCGTAATAGGCGAATGAAGCCATATCGGTATTCAAGATCGCTGCATCGGCAGAGCTGGTCGACTGTACGATGGGGCTGTCCAGTTCTTCCAAGGCAGCCAACAGGCGGTCGAGTCCGATCGACGAGCCTACCCCGGGCAGCTTCTCCTTGGTATAGAGGCTTGCCAGGTCGTTGTACCTTCCCCCGCTGCATACCGAACCGAAGTGCGGCAGCTTTATGAGGAACGTTTCATAGACGATGCCCGTGTAGTAGTCGAGCCCCCGGGTGATGGAAGGGTCGAACACAAAGTGGTCGGCAATGCCCGCCGCCTCCAGGTATGCATGAATGGTTCTCATCCGCTGAGTGTGGACCTTTTCGTTTCCGGCGAGTGCGCTGAGGCGGTCCAGCGTATCCGAAAAGCTTTCCCTCTCATCTTCCTTATGGATATAAGCAAGAATTTTATTCGCTTTGTCGGTGCTGCCGGTAATCTGGGCAAGCTGCGCAGCCACTTCCTCCTTGCCGATTTTCCTGAGCTTGTCGACCGTCCTCAGAATTTCGACGGACTTGTCAGCGATATCCAGATGTGCAAGAAAGGCGTTGAACAGACCCCGGTGGGCGATGCAGAACTGATAGTCCTCGATTCCCATGACCGAGAAAGAGCTGTCCATCATGGAAAGAATTTCAAAGTCGGCTTCGGCGTTATCGACGCCTACAATATCAAAGTCGCACTGGGTAAACTCCCGGTATCGTCCCTTCTGGGGGTTTTCACCGCGCCATACCTTGTCGATGTGAAACCGCTTGAAGGGCAGGGCCAGTTCGCTTTGGTGTTGAGCAAGGAAACGGGCGAACGGCACGGTAAGGTCGAAACGAAGGGCGACATCACGCTCACCATTATCCTTGAAATGGAAAATCTGCTTGTCCGTCTCACCACCACCTTTGCCGAGCAGCACTTCGGTATATTCGAGCACCGGAGTATCGATGGGAACAAAACCATAGGAGGAGAAATGGGTTTCCAACTTGCCGATGATTGCTTTTTTTGGGATTTCCATGGCAGGCAGGAAGTCTCGGAAACCTTTTAGAACCCTCGGTTCAATAATGCTTCCTTCCTTTGTTTTATTACTCATTGATTCATGCTCCTGTTGTGTTTTTAGAGTGGATGGTGTACAAAGAGTGTATAACGAATCGCTTGTTCACTGCAATACGCGGTTCTTTCCACTCCATACAACTTCATTTGAGAGCGATATGCTGATACGATACAAACAAGACGAACAAGGAAAGACTCTGCCTGTTGCCAATATCTACACGCAAGCCGAACATAAGATCCAAGCCAACTTGTTGGACAAGGATGCCCTGTGGGCCATCAAAAAGCTGCAAGCCAGCGGGGCCGAAGCGTATTTGGTCGGCGGTGCTGTCCGGGACATGATGCTTGGCACCACCCCCAAGGACTTTGATATTGCAACCAGTGCCTCACCGAGGCAGATCCAAAGGATGTTCTGGAACGCCAGAATCATTGGAAAGCGTTTCAAGCTGGTCCATCTGGTTTTCAAGGATAAGGTTCTGGAGGTTTCAACCTTCCGCAGCGGCGAGGAAGCGATGGACGGGAACAACAATGTATTCGGTTCCATCGACCAGGATGCAAAGCGCCGGGATTTCTCCATCAACAGTTTTTATTACGACCCCTCCAGCGGCCAATTGCTCGATTTCAACCATGCCATGGAGGATTTCAAGAAAAAGCGGATCAGTTCCATCATCGATCTTGATGAGTCCTTTACCGAAGACCCGGTGCGGATGATCCGGGCCATCAAATATTCGGTAACCACCGGGTTCTCCTTGCGTTGGAGCATCAAGATGGCAATTCGTAAATACTCCAACGAACTCTCCAGGGTTTCAACGAGTAGACTGACCGAAGAAGTAAACAAAATTCTTTCAAGCGGTCACAGCTGTGAAATTTTCAATGAGTTGAAACGGTACAAGCTTCTGGTTTTCATGCTGCCGGCTTTCTCAATCTACAGCAGCTATCCCCAGGTGCAATCAAGCCTGAGGGAGATGGACAAGCAGGTGTTGCTCTCCAAGCAAGGCAAGGGACCTGAAGTGCAGCTGGCTGACATGATCAAGGCGCTTGTCAATCCCTTGGTTGTCTTTACTGATGAGCAAATGACCACTGAGCAACGCTTCAAGGAGACGTTCAGGCAGATCAAGGTGTTGATCAGTCCCATGACACCCTCCAATTACGATATCGAGTTTGCAAGCGAACGGTTGCTGTGTGAGCGCGGCTTCAAGACCCCCCGAAATTGCGTGCGGGTTCAGCGTCCTGCAAATCGTATTCCCGGCAGAAGGCCCCCTGCTTCTGCAGCACAGCGCAAGGTGCGGCCCGAAGTATCGGCTGAAGGGGCGAAAAAGCGAAGGACCCGAAAGCGGGGGCCAAAGAAGAGCCCCGCGGTCGCAGCAGGCGTGCAAGCACCTTCAGAGCAGAGCAACGCACTGACCAGCGCCGAGGTGCATGACCTCTAGCCCCACTCCTCGATCTCGATGTTGACACTGGCGACAAAAATGCTTCCATATTTCTCCAAGCTGTCGGCGATGTACTCCTGCAGTTCGCCCAAGGTGGTGGAGATTTGATGTTGCATGGGCACCCTGAGCTTGACAGTCAAAGCATAGCCTTCCGGTTTGACTTGGACCTGCACCCGCTTTACCTTGATTTGCGAATCGAACTCATCCAGGCAATGGGCGACCATCTGGGTAAGGGCGGCTTCACTGACCGTTGTTTTGCTGTACTTGGAGAATTCCGGTCTTACAATGGTTTTCTCAAAGCTGACATTTCTTCGCTTGAACGGAACGCGGTGACTTTTCTTGTTCAAGAAGACACGCATTGAGTCGTACACTATCTGTGGATAGTTACGGGTGATTTCAATGGAAGGAACAGGGATGACATGCTTGCCTTCGGAATAGCGGATGCGCATTGCTGTTTCGATCTGTTCCTTGGTGGCGATATCCTCGATGTGAAACAGCTTTTCGGGTTGGGGAAGGTTGAGTCGGGAAGCAATTTTATACACCATTTTTTCACTGGTTCCGATGATCAGCACCTTATGATACTTTTCCTTGGCCAAAGCTTCACTGACCTGCCTTTGGTGGTCCATATCATCGAAAACAGCGGTACGAACAGCCGAAAGGACGTTCTCCTCCCGCTTGGCTGATTTTCCTGCCAGGATGCGGTCGCCTCGGATGAGCAGCCCGTCATCTATGATTAAATCTATACGATATTTCTGGGCAACCAGCTTGGAACGAAAGCTTTTGCCGGTCCCGCTTTTGCCGACCAAGGCATACACCTTCGTTCCCTTCAATTTCCAGAAGGCATACTTAAATACTCGATTCATGGTTTTCATTATACCGAAATTCTTGTACAATAGAACTGTATTTGCTAAAATTCTCAGTCTGTTCTGATAATCATCTACACAAGGAGCGTTATGCATGCAGAAAGTACCTACGTTCAGCAAGGGTGGTGTGCATCCTGATGACAAGAAGGTATTCAGCCGTTCCCAGTCGATTGAAAGACTACCAATGCCGTCGGAGTTTATCGTCGCACTGTCACAGCACCTTGGTGCACCGGCGAAAGCCCTGAAAACCAAGGGCGATACCGTACTGAAGGGAGAGAAGATAGGGGAGAGTGCAGGGTTCATCAGTGCTGATGTCCACTCACCTGTCAACGGCGTTATCAAGGAAGTAAGACGGGTCACTCTCGCAAACAGTGTCCAATGCGATGCGTTTGTGATAGTTCCCGATGCCGAACAACCCGACCAGAAAAGCGAAATGCTTGATTGGAAAGGGCAAAGCAGTGCCGATTTGCTTGCAAAAATCAAGGATTTCGGAATAGTCGGCATGGGCGGGGCTACGTTCCCGGCCCATGTGAAGTTCACCGTACCCCGTGACAAGAAGGTTGAAGCCTTCGTGGTCAACGGTGTCGAGTGCGAGCCCTACCTGACCGCCGACTACCGCATCATGCTTGAGAAAGGCGAAGAGGCTCTTGAGGGGGCCATGATTTGTGCAAAGATCATCCAGGCTCAGCGGATCATCGTCGGTGTTGAGATGAACAAACCCGATTGCATCGCCCACCTGAAGGATATCGCAAACCGCAAGGGCTATCCGATTGAGATTATGGGTTTGAAGATGAAGTATCCCCAGGGGGATGAGAAACAGCTGCTCAAAGCCACCATCAACAGGGAAATTCCTTCGGGCAAGCTTCCTCTCGATGTCGGTGCCGTGGTTGCCAATATTGGGACCTGCAACGCCGTCTACGAAGCGATTGTATTGGGAAAGAGCCTGTATGAACGGGTGATCAGCGTCACCGGTGAGTGCATTGCAAAGCCCAAGAACGTTCTTGCCCCCGTAGGAACCAAGGTAAGCGATTTGCTCGCCTTCTGTGGTGGTTTCTCAAGCGAACCGGAAAAACTGGTCAGCGGTGGGCCCATGATGGGCTTTTCCTTCTTTGATATGGAAACACCCATCACCAAGGGAAGCAGCGGACTGCTCGCTTTGCCTCCTCAAAAAAAGGTTCGAAGTACGGCATGCCTTAACTGCGGACGCTGTGTAGCAGCCTGTCCCATCGGATTGATGCCGGCCAAGCTGTATCGCCTGGTCACCAACGGCCACTATGAAGAGGCGATGCAAACCAGTCTGATGGACTGCAAGGAGTGCGGTTGCTGCTCCTATGTCTGTCCTGCACATCTTCCTCTTGTGCACACCATGAAGACTGGAAAGAAACTGGGGAGAAAGAAGAAATGAATAAACCTACCTTGACGGTCTCCTCTTCGCCGCACCTTCATGCGAAGACGGACACCGCATCCATCATGTGGATAGTATCGCTTGCCCTGACTCCTGCCAGCCTGTGGGGCATATATGTATTCGGCCTGCGTTCAGCACTTGTTCTGGCTGTTTCAATCGCAAGTTCGTTGCTCTGTGAATTTCTCTTGGGCAAACTCAGCAAGGAGTCAACGATCTGGGATGGTTCGGCATTCCTTACCGGCTTGTTGGTAGGATTGAACATGAGCCCTTCGATTCCTTTGTTCATTCCCGTTTTGGCAAGTGCCTTTGCCATCTTTGTTGCAAAGTGGGTGTTTGGAGGTTTGGGAGCCAACTGGGCCAATCCGGCGCTTGCAGGCCGTGTGTTTGTGTTCTTTTCCTTTACAACCCCGATGTCCAGCTTCGTCACCCCCAAGACGCTCGCTTCTGCGATGCCGGATGCATTGGCCTCGGCAACACCGCTGGGATTTGCAAAGACTGCCATCGCTTCAGGCACTCTCGGCATGGATACAAACGCCCTCTTGCAGGCCTCTTCCTATCCTGCAACCTCTTTTGCACAGTCGCTTTCAGCTGCCACAGGATTCAGCGCCTACAGCATTGACGCGTTCTTGGGCAATGTCGCCGGCTGTATCGGTGAGGTGAGCGCCCTGGCTCTTCTCATTGGTGGGATCTTCCTGCTTGCAACCAAGATCATCACCTGGCATATTCCGGTGACATACCTGGTTAGTGTCGGTGTATTCTCTTGGATGTTCGGTGGCATCCCCTCAGGCAATGGAGCTTTCAGCGGAGCCTTCTTCCCTTCGATGTTCAGCGGTGGCCTGATGCTCGGTGCCTTGTTCATGGCAACCGACTACGTCACCAGCCCGATTACCCGCAAGGGGCAGATAGTCTACGGTCTGGGGTGCGGGTTCTTTACCTTCCTCTTCAGATATTTCGGCAGCATGCCCGAGGCGGTCTCTGTTTCCATCCTTCTGATGAATATCATTGCCCCCACGATCGACCGGTATATCATTCCACGCAAGTTCGGTGATACCAGAGAACTGCGCAAGAAGCAGAAGGAGGCAAAAGTATGAGAAAGAACATCAAGTATGCCATGATCCTTCTTACCATCTGTGCAGTGAGCGCCTTCGCACTCGCCTTGACCAATTCCATCACCTCTCCTGTCATTGCCCAAATGGATGCAGACAATCGATTAAAGGCTCTTGAAGCAGTGAGTGCCGGATATGATATCGGTGAACAGAAAGAAGTCACCGACCAAGCATTCGTGACCTATGTCATCGACCTGAAGAAGGATGCCGGGATTGCTGGGTACATCCTTGGTCTGAAAACCGCTGGATATGGTGGAGAAATGACGTTGGTGGCATCCTACACCGCTCAAGGTGAAATGTTGTTTGCCCAGTTGTTGACCCACAACGAGACACCCGGCTTGGGCAAGAAAGCCGAAGATGATGGATATATGGATAAATTCAAGGGTACCGGCGACTCGAAGCCCGTCCCGACGAACAAGACCATGCTCAGTGCCGGTGATGCGCAGGCAGTCAGCGGTTCCTCGGTTACGTTCACTGCAATCGCCAAAGCGATCAACGGCGGCAGTGAATATGTGAAGAGCCTTGGAGGTGTAAAGTGAAAGCCAATTTGAAAGAGTTCACCAAAGGTATATTCAAAGAGAACCCGGTGTTTGTCATCGTCCTCGGCTTGTGTCCGACGCTGGGTGTATCCAGTCAGGTCTCGAATGCCATCGGCATGTCTGCAGGTGTCTTGTTTGTATTGCTGTTCAGCAATATTTTCATCTCGGCCTTGCGCAAAGTCATTCCTGCAAGCATTCATATTCCTGCCTACATTGTCATCATTGCGAGTTTGGTTACCATCATTGAGATGGTGATGCATGCTTTTGTTCCTGCTGTCTACAGTGCATTGGGAGTCTACCTTCCCCTGATCGTAGTAAACTGCATAATTCTCGGCAGGGCCGAGGCTTTTGCAAGCAGGAACACCGTGCTCGATTCCATTCTTGATGCATTGGGAATGTCGATCGGTTTTGCCTTGGGCATTACCCTGATCGCCCTCATCCGTGAGTTGTTTGGCTCAGGAACCATTACGCTGTTTCCTGTCGGTACTTTCAGCGGTGTCATCAACATCCCCTGGTTCATCAACAATCCGATCCGTGTTCTGGCATTGGCCCCGGGTGCATTGTTGCTGATGGGATTCTTGAAGGCTTTCTTCGACTGGAACACCTTGAGAAAGAAGGATAGGTAAGATGAGCTACATTGCAATACTATTAACATTCATTTTTATCAACAACTTCATTCTTGTGCAGTTCTTGGGACTTTGTCCGTTCATCGGAGTCTCCAAGAACAGCGAGAATGCCATCGGCATGGGTGTTTCGGTTACCTTTGTCACCACCGTAGCCTCGGTTGTCACCTGGGCTGTCTACTATTTCCTGCTCGTTCCTTTCAACCTGCAGTACCTGCAGACGCTGACCTTCATTCTGGTAATTGCCAGCTTGGTGCAGCTGCTTGAGATGGTGATTCAGAAGGTAAGCCCCGCCCTGTATAAGGCATTGGGCATCTATCTTCCTCTCATTACCACCAACTGTGCAGTACTCGGTATCGCAATCATCAATATCTCCAATAATTATAATGTGATGGAAGCCTTCACTGCCGGGCTTGCGGCCGGGCTCGGGTTCACCCTTGCCATTGTTCTTATGAGCAACATCCGTGAGCGTCTTGATCTTCAGCCGGTTCGCAGGGCATATCGCGGTATGCCGATTGCTTTCATCAGTGCGGGTTTGATGGCCTTGGCATTCATGGCCTTCGACAAGTCCTTGATCACCAACCTGCATTTGGTATAAGGGGGGAGATGTGAATATTCTCTTTGCTATTCTTGTAGTAGCCGTCCTCGGCGGCTTGTTTGGGTTCGGTCTTTCCTATGCTGAGAAGAGACTTGCAATCAAGAAAGATCCGAAAATTCTCGCTCTTGAACCGATCATGCCAGGTGCCAATTGTGGTGTTTGTGGATATGCCGGTTGCAATGCATATGCGGCTGCTGTTGCCTTGGGTGAAGCTGAAATTGGACTGTGCAGCCCCGGAGGCTCTTCCCTTGTTGCCAAAATGGCTGAGATCATGGGAGCCAAGGTGGAAGCGAGCGGTGATGACCGCCGCAAAGTTGCGCACGTCATGTGTAAAGGCAACACCGAGTTTACGGTAAAAGATTACCAGTACGAAGGGTTGGTCGACTGCAATGCCGCCTCGCTTCTCTTTGCCGGTGATAATAATTGCAAGAGCGGATGCCTGCATTTGGGAAGTTGCATCAAAGTTTGTCCGGTTGGGGCTATCACCAAGGACAAGGATGGGTATATCATTGTTGATGAAAAACTTTGCATCAGCTGTGAGAAGTGCGTCGCAATCTGTCCCAATGGGGTCATGCAGATGATCTATGAGGACAGTGAGTATGTCATCGACTGCAATAGTCACGAGCCCGGTGGAAAGGTTCGCAAGCAATGTACGGTTGGATGCATAGGATGTAAGATTTGTGAAACCAAGTATCCGGAATCAGGATGCAAGGTCGATCGATTCCTTTCTACTTTTGATCAGATGCTCCCGCATAGCCAGATTGCAGAGGCTGCCGAGGCGTGTCCGACAAAAATCATAATCAAGCGGTAAGGGATGAACGTACTGATAGGTGCTTACAGTCAACTTAGCCAAGGTGTTCCAGTGCCCGCATTCGAGCGGGCACTTACTGCTGTAATCAAACCACTCTTGACGCTTTTGCACCACAGCGAGGGATCTGTACTGCAGCTCTCTTTGGGGGTGCCTGTGCTGGAGTGGTTGGAGTTGACCCAGCAACCGGTCAATCTTTTGCTCGCCGATTTGGCAAGGCGGGGCAAAATAGAATTCTTGACCGGTTCCTATCATCAAAGCATTCTCAATCTGCTCTCTCCGAAAGACCGATCCAATCAGGTTGAGCTTACCACCACCTATTTGCGCAAGCGATACGGACAACGATCTAAAACGATGTTCAGCTATGCCCAGGTATTCAATCCGAACTACATCAACACCATGAATTTGTGTTGTGTCGATTCCCTGGTCATCTCCTCCTATGATTGCGACAAGCCGAAACAGCAGTTCTCCCAACCGTTTTCCATGCAGGAGATGGGCAAATCCATTTCGGTGATCCCCACAAGCTCTCCTATCAATTTACTGGTGCAGAAGTTTGGGGATAAGGATATAAGCTTCGGCAATCTGCTTGATCAAATCCGAATGTTGTTTGATGCAGGACCGCAATTCATCATGGCCATGGTGAATATCGATCAGCTTTTGCAGGGAGGTATTACTGAAGAGCAGACAGTCCAACTCTTCACCATGCTCCTGCACTACGGCTCACAGAGCATCGAAGAGATACACAATGAACAAGAACTTCCTCCAAAAGGGTACCTCCAGACAGGGTGGTACGGTTTTGATTCGAATAAATCAGATTTGAGTTGCATCAACGAACTTTTTGTCAAGGACGAGAGTTTTGCCTACATGTATGGTCGATACACCTCCCTGGTTGAGACTGCCCGTTCGTATAAGAAAGACAAGGATGTTCGCAAGCGTTTGGAGCAGTTGATCCAAAAGATGTCGACAGGAACCGTGTATCTGTGTGATGCCAATGCAACCATGCTTCGCAGCTCGGTCAGGAAGTTGTTTTGGAGATACATCAGTGAAGCAGACAGTGTCCTGGCCGGCCTGAATGATTTTTCCTACCCGGTGATCACCGATTTCGACCGTGATGCATTGGATGAATACCTGGTCATCGGCAAGTATCTGAGCAGTGTGGTCGACTCCAAGGGGGGAAGCCTTGCCGAGTTGACCTACCTGCCTTCCTTATACAACTACGGGGACACGCTTTCGGTGATGAAGGGATTTGGAAGCACAATGAAAAACCTGCATCAAATTCCGCCAGGAAGAAAACAACGCTTGTTCACTGATGTGTTTCTGCCCCATGACTCGGTGCTTGATGAATATTCAAAAACCGATGAGAGCTCCTGTCTCGACATGAGTAATGCAGTGTACAACCTCTCCGTCCTGGATCGTCGAAATACCGAGTATCGTGCGGTGGCTTCCACCGGTCGGTCGGCGATCATCGGTGGAGAGCTTGAGATATCAAAGCATTTCAAGCTCCGGCAAAATACGGTGTTGCTTGATGTGACGCTTACCAATCTGAGTGAGCATCCGGTCAGCTTTCTGTATGGCTGTGAGATTCCGCTTTCCATCGCTTCGTTCAAGAACAGGGTATCGTTTTTCCAACTTGAAAACAAAAAGAATGTACTGCACGAGGAAGAGGAAATCATCCTTGAACAGGTCAAATCGATCAGGATGTACGATGAACCGAACAGCACTTCGCTTACCTTGGTTGCCGATGCCCGCTTTACCTTGCTCAAAGAAGACTATACTATTGAAAAATCCACCATCCTCGGCGTGGAACAACTGTATCAGCATACGTTGTTCATGACTTCCTGGCCCATCCAATTGGAAAGCGGAGCAGAGAGAAAAATTACCCTTGGACTCAGGGTGGAGCGAAAATAATCATCTCAAGGAGTGAGCCCATGTTTTTCCAGAATAAATCCCTGTTTGAAAGTGTAAAAGAAGAAGCCTATACCGTATGGAGGCGTCTTTGACCCGGATCATATGCTTGCTGAAATCCAAGACCTTGAAGCAAAAACCCTTGCACCCGGCTTTTGGGATGACCGCAAGGAGGCCGAAGCGTTGTTTGCAACGCTGAACGGCCTCAAGGACTCCTACTACCCTTGGAAAGAGTTGATTGATTCCCTTGCAGAAATGTCTGAATTGATGGAAATCTACGCTGATGAGCCGGAGAATCCTGAGGAAGAAGCGCAGATTGATGAGCAGATCGCAGCACTGAAGGACCAGTACAACCAGCTCAAGCTGAAAACCTTGCTCGATGGAAAATTTGACAAGAACGACTGTTTCCTTACCATCCATGCAGGTGCAGGCGGCAATGAGGCCAGCGACTGGGCCAATATGCTGATGCGCATGTATCTGCGCTATTGCGAGCGGAATGGGTTCAAGAGCCAGGTGCTTGATATTCTAGAAGATGAAGGCGGTATAAAAAGTGCCACCATCAAGGTGTCTGGACCGTACAGTTTCGGCTACCTCAAGGGGGAGGCTGGTGTGCATCGCCTGGTCCGCATCAGCCCCTTCGATTCACAAAAACGAAGGCACACCTCCTTTACCAGTGTCTATGCATCGCCTGTCATCGATGACACCATCGAGATTGACCTCAAGCCTGAGGACTATCGCCTGGATACCTATCGTGCTGGCGGGGCGGGTGGACAGCACGTCAATAAGACCGACAGTGCAGTGCGCATCACCCACTATGCAACCGGTATTGTCGTTCAGTGCCAGAATGAACGCAGCCAAGTCATGAACAAGGATGTCGCATTCAAGATGCTCAAGAGCCGATTGTACGAGTACTATCGTGAAGAGAAGGAGAAGGAGCATCAGAAGGACGCCATTGAAAAGAAGGAAATCACCTGGGGAAGCCAGATCCGGTCATATGTCTTCCAGCCCTACACCATGGTCAAGGATCATCGTACAGGGGTGACCGTTGGCAACATCCAGGCGGTCATGGACGGGGAAATCGGCGATTTCATTGAAGGCTATCTCCAATGGGCCCAGAAGGAGGAGTAGCCTATGGCCAGGCGCTCAGCCTTGCTGACACTCCTGCTTGTACTTCTCTTTCCCTTGTTCGGTGTTGAAAAAGCTGGTCCTTCTTTTCGTGTCGGCATCGTTTCACTGGACGCCGGTCTGGAAGGTATGGCCGAGGTGGTAGCCGCTTCGGCCAAAGCCTATGGTCCGCGGATTCACCTCACCGATCGGCAGCATCAAGTGCTGGTGGAAAAACAAAACCTCTCACTGAAGAAGGAGAGAATCGAAGCCTTGCATGCTGCCTACCTGAAACAGGATGCCGCTTCCGTGGCACAGTTGCAGCAGGAGCAGGTATTTGAAGAGATCAGCCGAATCCTGGATTGTGAATATACCGTTGAACCGTATCAAAGCGAACTTGCAACTCTGCTTCGTTCAGGCGACGATGCATTGGATTGGTACCTGCAGCATAGTCAATACAACGGTCTTCTCATTCTGCAATCCCAAGCCATGGGAGAGCTGAACCGAATCCGTGTCGAGTTTCTGTTCATTGAACGGATGCCTTTGCTTGATCGTTTGGTCCAATATGGCTCGTACCGAAACCTTTCCAAGGAGCTTGATGCACAACTGTTTGGCCTGTTGGGCTCCCCCGATCAGGGGGCCTTGTGTTTCGAGCAGGCAAATACAGCTTTCACGGTTTTTGTTGACGGATTTGAACATGCGATTCCGGACAACCCCCTTTTTCTTTCAAGCGGAGAGCATGAGCTGGTATTTGCATCCCCTGGCTATGAGGACAAGCGCATGACGGTGACAGTAGAAGCGAAAGCAATCCACTACATTTCCGTGAGCTTGACGAAAATCCAGCATCCTGCGTTGCAAGTCAGCTCTCAAAGTGGGATTGCGACCTGGTTTGCGGATGGCAGGCTCCTGGGTACCGGCCTTTCCATCTCTTTGCTCGAACCATCGTATCCGATGATGCTCTCCGCCACCAAGGAAGGATTTGAGAACCGCATCCTGCAATTGGACACCCCTTTGGAGACGCTGCAAGTGTCATTCAATCCTGAAGAATTCTCAAACGAGGTCCTTGTATTGGACAGTCAAAGAGACTTCTATAAACGCCTGAGAAACACTATCTTGGTATTCGGAGCCTATGTAGGCTGCATTGCCTTGTCGAAGACGTACCAGACCGGCAATCCTCTTTGGCAGGTTGGTATGGTTGCCACCAGTTCGCTGGCTCTGGTAGGCAGTGTTGCACTGGTGATGGAACTTGCTTCCTATGCGGCCCAGGCAGGTTCGCATTTTTGATATTACGTTAGGAGTTATATATGCTGAAAGGATTTGGAGCAAAACTAAAAGCGCTCTTCGGGATGAACACTTTTGATGAACAATACTTTGAGAACCTTGAGGATTTCCTGATCGAGGGGGACTTGGGTGCCAAGTTGGCAATGGATATCTCAGACGAGGTCCGCAAGTTGGCCAAGAGTGAGAAACCAAAGACACAAAGGGATCTACAGCTTTTGGTCAAGCGGTTGCTTTCAGACAAGATCCGGGTTTTCAATCCAAGCCTTGAAGCAGGAAGTTTGACGGTCTTCTTGATTCTTGGAGTCAACGGTGTCGGTAAAACCACGTCGATCGCAAAGCTTGCCCAGTACTATAAAAATCAGGGAAAACAGGTCCTGCTTGCTGCAGCCGACACGTTTCGTGCAGCTGCAATCGACCAGCTGGAGGTGCATGCACAACGTCTTGGTTGCCGGATAGTCAAGCAGAAAAGCGGCAGCGACCCAGGCTCGGTGGTGTTTGACGCCATCACCTCGGCCCAAGCCAGAGGCGAGGATCTGATTTTGGTTGATACTGCAGGAAGGATGCACAACAAGGAAAATCTGCTGCGGGAACTTTCCAAAATCGATAAAATCGTGAAAGGCAGGGGAATCGATGATGTTCATTACAAGAAGTTTTTGGTCATCGACTCGACGACCGGGCAGAATGGCATCAGCCAGGCAGAACTCTTCAATCAAGCTGTCCAGTTGGATGCTTTGATCCTCACCAAATATGACAGTCTTGCCAAAGGCGGCGCCTTGGTGCAAATCGGCGAGAAACAGAATATTCCCATTGCCTTTGTCGGCACCGGTGAGACATACAAGGACATGCATCCCTTCGACAAGGATGAGTTCCTCGACACCTTGGTGGGGCTTGCCGACTAATATGAAACGCTTGCTGCTCACTGGTACCATGGTGTTGTGTACTGCCGCCCTGGCATTTGCTGCGATGCGATCATCCAACAGCATCGGGCAAGACAGGGGTGAGTGGCATCCTGATGACCGGTACTATTTGGTGCAGCTTTCCAATCAAACGCAGCTTCATGGCCCGGATGGACTGGTCTGGGTCAAGCAGGGGTTCGACGAGCAACAGGGGCAAACAGTGGTGACCAGGTATGCCGATGGCAGGGCAGACCTGATCGAAATCTACCAGGATGCGACCTTGCTCCGCCGCCAAAGCGGCGCTGCAATAACATACTATCAGTATTCCTCCGACGGCCTGCTTGTCCAGACGACCCACGTAATCGATGGACGGCTTGAGGAGGCGAGGCTGTATGGTTATGACAAGGGTGCACTTGCCACAATTCTGAGCGTTTCGGATGGCCGGAGCAATCTCCGTACCTTCGGGATGCTCAAGGACCACGTCTACTATGCATATTCCGATGCAGAAGGAGGGCAGTTGTTCACCACCTTTGCAAAGGGAAGAACCATCTCAGAATATTGGATAGGTGAGCAGAAACCGGAGAACCTTACAGTAACCACGTATGATGACGGTGCTTTTTCCATCCTTAGAAAGCGGGGCGATGAGGAGATCCTCCAGCAGTATGATGCTTTCGGCCTCCTGGTTTCTTCCAAATATCCTTCCTATCTTGTTGAATACAAGTATAATGAAAGCCGAGTACTCATTGAAGAGCGGACTATTGAGGCGGGCAACAAGGTGACAAGCAAAACATATAGAGAGGGAAAGCTTGTCGAATCGACTGAGGAAGCAGGGGGACGCATAGTGCAAAGCACCCGATACAATGAAGATGGAAGCAGCGTACAGACTCTCTACACCGAAGGGAGGCGATATGCCGACGTCACCTATGCCGTTGATGGAAAGCGGGTTCTTTCCATCACCTATTATTGATATGCGGACTCTTCTTCTCCTTTGCTCCCGCTATGCTTTCTCCAAGCAGAACAAACATCGGGGGACCAGCATCCGCATCGCCATCGGTCTGGCTCTCTGTTTGTTCGCCATCATCGCTGTTCTCGCTTTCATGCAGGCGCTGCAGCGGGACCAATTTGATGATATTCGTACTTTTGAATCCTTCGATCTGCAGGTCGATCTTGCAACGAACGACAAGATGACGGCTCAAAACGCGGCACAGGAAATCGAAGCCTTGAACAGTGTTGATGCAGCTTTCATCTATGCAGACATTCCCGTCATCACGCAAGCCTCAAACGGAGGCACGGTGGCGGGAAGAATCAGGGGAATGGAAGCCGAGGGGAGGTTTCTCTCCCAACTCAACAGCTACCGGGGCGAGCTTTTTGTCCCGGGAATGTTATCCTCATCCTATTCAAACAGCAGGACCCACGCCCTCAGGGATGAGGTCAAGGTAACCTTGCTTAAGAAAGGCAGGCAGGCGACCGTGATACCGAGCCAGAAAAGCATGGTGATCGGTTCGCTCTACTACACCAGCAGTTATGATTTTGACAGGGCGACCTTCCTTTGCGATGTCGATACCCTGCTTCTCTTGAATCCCGATGTACAGCTGAGAATAGGAATCTTCACCCGGGAAGACGTGCTTGCAGTCAAGCAGCAGGTTGTGAAACTCGGATATGAGGATGTCGCTACGTACAAGGAAGTGAATGCCTCCCTGTATGGAGCCATGGAGCTTGAACAAAAAATGATGTCTCTCATGCTTTTTCTGAT
>JAAZAT010000164.1 GCA_012514185.1 Spirochaetales bacterium
ATCAGATCGAGTCGGTATTTTCACAATACGTGTCTGATTTATTGGTGGTCTACAACTCAAATGAGTTCTCGGACTATGCACAGGATCCCAACGAGACGACGCTTTTGGATTTGGCCAGGCTGTTTGTTAGAATAACAAATCAGAAAGAGTATATTTTTCACCAGCGATTCCTTGATCCCGAGGGTAAGGAACTTATCCAGGTGGATCGAAACCCCGGTGGTCTCATTACCTTGGTAGGTGAAGAGCAATTGGAGGACTTGCATAAGTTTGAACTATTCTTGTCTGCTCGCAATCTAGCCCCACGGGTGCTCTATATATCAAAGGTAACCGCTGAAACGGATGAGAAGGGTAATCAAAAATCAGTCATCACCCTTGCATTGCCCGCCTATCGTGGATCGGTGTTTCTCGGTGTGGTAGCCATTGATTTCGATGCCTGCCATCTACTCTCCTTTATGGCAGCCTATCAGGGTACATTGAACAAGGATCTGAGCTTCTCCATTATAGACCCGCAAGGAAGAGTGCTTCTCAGCGGTGAAAATTCATGCCTGGCCCTTTACGAGACCAATAGGAATCTTTTTACCGAAATCCCGGAACTTCGCTCCTCCCTTTATGATTCGGATCAAGGTTCGGTTGTAATAGGAAATGTTATTTACACCTATCAAGCCGTCTATCCCAGAACCAGCGAGAGGCTCTCCTGGACCCCGGGTCGTGTTCGTCTCTGGACGCTGGTAAGCTCATTCAACACCGCCGATGTGCCGCACCTCACCCACGATTTCCTGCTCTCCCATGGTTCAGTTAAATATGCAATTACTCTATTGGTCTTTGTATTGGGCAGCATATTGGTCGTCTTTTTACAGGTACGTGCAGGTGACAAACAGCAAATGCGCATCAGTTCCCTGATTGCCGATTACGCCACCAATGGCATTGTTGTATGTGATGCCCAGCAGAACATCACCTTTTGCAACCAAGCGTTCGAAGAGTTGTCGGGTTATAAGCAAAACGAACTGATCGGCAGGAGCTCCCATCGATTGCGGCAAGATCTTCAGGTGGTCACACATACGCGCCATCAGGAGGAGGTGCATCCCGCTTGGGTGTTCCATCGTTCAGGCAACAAGTTCTTGACCAGCCTTTCCATCATCAACCTATTTACCAGGGAGAAGAAACTCGAGTACAGCGTTGAAGTGTACAGCCCCTCTGTTTGGAATCCTGCCGATATCAGCGAGCTGTGCGAATTGGCCAACCATGACCCATCCCAATGTTTTTCCTCGGTCTTTTCCTTATTGAGTTACAAAGCCACCGTGAGTTGTCTCTGTTTCAAGGTGCAGAACAGCAAGGAACTGGGGATGCAACTCAATCAGGGAGAACGGGTCAAGTTCTCTCAGAACCTTGCACAGACGCTCGCAGATCTTGTGGGTTCCACCATCGGCGTGTATGCTTTCTCTTTTGATTCCTATTTCGTGTTCCTCAAGGACAGCGGGCTTGACCAGTCCCTGTCCAAGAAGATCCAATGCCTGATGAAAACGTTCCAAGAACCCTACAATGGGTTCGATATCCGCTTGGATTGCGGGGTTTCCAACCACCCCTCCACTTCCTCGAATGTCTTCGACCTTTTGGTGGATGCATATCTGGCTAGCCAAATGGTGGAGAAACTGAAGGATGATCGGTATGTATTCTACACAAGTGATGTGAGAAAGCAGCACCAACGCAATACGGCAATCCGGCAGGCGCTCTCGACCGCATTCAATACCAATCAGATGCGGTTGTTCTATCAGGCCCAACTCTCGGTCGAGAAGGGAACCATCATCGGGGCGGAAGCCTTGATCAGATGGGAGCATCCGACTCTCGGACCCATACGGCCCGACGAGTTTTTGCCCATTCTGCAGGAGCAGCAGCAACTTGATCAGTTGGGTAAATTTGTAATTACACAGTCCATCCAGTTCTTGAGCCGGAACCTTGCCTTCCTCCAAACAGCCTGTCCTGCCTTCTCATTGTCCATCAACCTGAGTCCCGAAGAGTTCGCCAACCCCTCCCTCATCGACCTGCTGGGCTCCCTGCTCAGGGAGCACCGTATTCCTGACAACTACCTGACGGTTGAATTGACCAAGCATACAGCCGTTGAGAATCTCACCTCTGCAAACGCAACCTTGGACAAGCTTCATGCGCAAGGAATCGCCATCGCAATCGATGACTTCGGCACCGGTTTTTCCTCTCTCTCGTACCTCATGGAACTGTCGATCGATATGATCAAGATCGACCGCTCATTCATTTCCCGGTATCCGGACTCACAATCCATCACCATCTACAAGACCGTTCTGCTCCTGGCCAAGGAAGTTGGTGCAACCGTTCTGGCCGAGGGTGTGGAAACAGCCGAACAGCTCGCTTTCCTCTCAAAAATCGGTTGCGACCAGTACCAGGGCTACTTGTTCTCCAAAGCTGTTGATGAGACAACGTTTCTCAAGCAGATTGAAGCAGTAACTATTCAAACATGATATCAGGAAGGTGCCTATGCACAAAAGTATGGTGTTGTGCGCATGTGTGTTGGTTATGGGATCCTTGTTCTCAGCTTCCTTTGATTATCGAGACCTCATGGCCGGATCTGGCATGAGCGATGAGGAAATCGATTTTGCCATGCAGTACATGGATGGTTTGGGCATCGAGCTTCCAACTGATGAGCAGCCGGAAGTCTTGGCTGCCGAACCTATGGGCGATGAATTCCAGGTACCGCCTTTCGATGAAGGGACCGAGCAGCGGCTTCTCTGGCAGGCTAAGCAAATCTTTGCAGAGCTGCAAAACGAGCTTTCAGCAAGGGAGTCGATCGTACTGCGTTCCCTGTTTCCCCGCAATCCAACCTTTGACGGCCAGGGTGCAAGCACGTACGGACTCCAGGATATCTCACTGATGACAAGCACTCTGCTTGCATCGGCTCTGGATGCGCATCTGGCAGCTGCACTTTGTACAGCGGCCTTTTCCTACTGGCCTGATCAGAGTCCGATCGTTTCCAACTATGCAGTCTCGCTTGCATCTCTTGTATCTACTGGTGAAGCCCTTTCTTTCGGGCAGGACGAAGTCATCACCATAGCTTCCTATGCAGTGCATTGCTCCTTGGACCAAGGTCGATACACTGCAGCAAGTGTACGCAGGCTGCTCAGTTTGGGAGAGTTGTATAATGCCTTTGAGCGGTATGAGGAAGCTTTGGTGGTGCTGAGCAAGGCGTATGCACTGGATGCCGCCGACAGCGAAGTCTCGCTTGCCCTTGCAGCCGTCTATCAAAAGCTGGGCAGGGTGCACCAGGCAAAAAACCTGTTGGCTAATCGGCAGGTTCTGCCTTCTGCCTCCGTGCAGCAGAGCAGGGCCGTCAAACAGGAGGCCGAGCTGGTAGCAGACTATTTGACCGCCCCTGTAGAGGCCATGGAGCCTGCTTTCCCTCTCCTGGAAAAGCAAGAGCTGGTTACAGCTGCCGATTTTTACAAGGATCTGGTTCCCCAGGAAGCTGAACGGGTTCGCAGGTTTGTCACTTCTTTGGCAGCTCAGCAAACCTATACGCTTCCCAATCCTGTATTGTTGACCCAATACGCCACCGTACAGGCGGTCAATGCCCCTCTGGGAAGCAGCGCCCTGATCGAATTCACCCAAGCACTTGGAATCTACGCAGTACGAAGTGTCGCTGCTTCAGCTGCCTATCAGGCAAAGATGCTGGAGAACCTGGGTATTGCATTCAGATTGAAGGTCGATCCCCTGAGGATGCTTGCAAATCCACAAGCCTATGAGGATTATACCGAGGATATGATCATCGAATACGATGAAGGAGAGTTCGAGGAGAAAATCGCAGAAATTGAAGAAGCTGCAATGGATTTTGGGTCGCTCATCGAACAAGGTCGCTTTGATGCCATCATGGGTACCCTTGCCAAGTTCGACCCAAGCTACGGTCTCTTTCATCTCCGGCCCCAAGAGTATGCCGATGCTCAAAACATCGTCTTCCAGCAACAGAATTTTCTTACTATGCAACAGGTGTACCAATTCTACTCATCCTATGTAGGGAGACTGACGTTGGAAACGGGCAAGGTCGTACAAGAAAGCCTGCATGCCTACAATGAGCTGTATAAAGCCCTTGCCATACAAGAAAACGCAGAATTGGAAAAAGCCAATAGCATTGAAGACGACGACCAACGGGCTCTTGCAGTCCACAAGGTTCATACAACCTTTATTCCCCGCTACAACGGCATTGCAAACCGGTACTTCATGCAGGCCTCCAACGCATCAGTTCCGGCATACAAGAAGCTTGAACGGATGGTCCAGCCGATGTACCAGAAGGTGTTTTCCCACATCCTGCTGATCAGCGACCCTCGGGTGCGGGAGGAAAAGGAGCTGATGCTTCGCTCTTTCATCCTCACCTATGTCACGTTGGCTTTGGAGAACATTCTCAGCAGTTACGCCGGGTATGAATACAAGGATCCTTGGGATTGCGGCTGTTCCTTTGAAGCCTTGCGTCAGGCTGCCAATCGGGAACAAAGCGAGCGGGAAAAGCTTGAAAAGGAGAGGGAAGCGCGCGAGCGTGAAGGAAAGAGGCAGTTTGAATCCAAGGAAATTCCTCCTGCTTCTCCGCTCTACCAGAAGTTGGACTCCTATGGGACGGACTTGTCGATTCCCTTCATCCCCACCCTCAAGGGACGCATAAGCTGCGCACGTACCGAGGCGACCTTCACCGCTGATTTTTCTCCGGTGGGGGGACCGAACCTGGATTATACGTTCAAGGAGAGCGCCAACAGCGGCTCTGTCAATCACAGCGGCGGCATGAGCATGGAGTTGGCTGATGGAAAAGCTTCTCTTTCACTCAGGACATCGATTTCGACCGACGGAAAGGGAGTGGTGACAGACTACCAGTTCAGCGGCAAGCTGGATGTTTCTGCTTCTGCTGGCCCTGGAAGCGTCGGTGCTTCAGCCGATCTCTCCTACGGCTCCCAAGGCGGATGGCAAGGTGATATTCAGGCACAGGCTACCCTTGCTGCCAAGACATTCGCCGGTTCGGCACAGGCTGGATACACCACATCGGTGAATGCCGGCAGCAGCCTTACGACATCGTTTGAGAGGAATCTGAATCCCCTGCAGTCGCTGAGTGAGAGTGCCCTCGATCAGCTATCGGGTATCGATGACGCCCCCAAGCCCCTCTGGTCAGGCATGTTCACTGAATGACAGATAAAAAAAGGGAATCCCGAAGGATTCCCTGGTGTGCTCGGTCAAACGCTTTTAGTAGCGGTTGAAGCTCGGGCGGGGTTTGGCGATGGCTTCGTTGACACGAAGGTTGCGACCACCAAAGTCCTGGCCGTCAAGCTGGCTGATGGCGGCGATAGCAGCAGAATCGTCTTCCATCTCTACGAAACCGAAGCCCTTGGGGCGGCGAGTCTCGCGGTCAATGATGATGTTTGCACTCAGTACGGTGCCGTACTGTGCGAACAGGTCGCGAAGTTCCTCTTCGCTGGTGTTGTAACTCATGTTACCAACATAGATTTTCTTTGCCATTCAAAGCATCCTTCACAGGCCATTGCCTGTACAATAGAGTATTTGCTCTTTTTGGCGCAGTCTCGAACGTTTAACCTGTCTGCTTGTGGATTCAGTGAAGAACGCATACATACTAAGATAGGATAAGGGACTAGCTGCAACGCAAAAACCAAAGCAACTGTACGGTAGCATGCCCAATTACTCTTGTCAATGAAGGGCCTTCGGCTCTTTAAACATTTTTTGCAAATTTGTAAGAGAAAAGTGTTACAATATGTGAAGAAAACAGTACAGGGGGCAAAGACTCCAGCCTGTTGGAAAACAAAGACCCGGGATGCTATCATACGGCTATGAAACACATCGAAGTCGCAGCTGCTGTCTTGATCGAGCATACTACCGTATTTGCCGCCCGGCGGGGCGACAAGGGACCTCTTGGCGGACGTTGGGAACTGCCCGGTGGAAAACTTGAAGAGGGTGAGGACGGCAGTACTGCAATCGTCAGGGAGATTGCCGAGGAGCTGAAAACCCGGATCGAGGTTGTTCGTCCCCTGATTACGGTCAGCCATCAATATCCGACGTTTTCTATTACACTGCATGCCTTTCTCTGCCGGCGGCTGCAAGGAGATCTTGAGTTGACCGAACATGTTGCTTCGTGTTGGGTCGGCAAGGATGACCTCTACAACCTTGATTGGTCAGAGGCCGACCTCCCGGTTGTTCGTGAAGTTGAGAAGCTGCTTGGTTGAATTGACTTGCTTCCTGCTTGTTCTCTTGCGATACTGAAGACACAAAGAGGGCCCAGTGGAAAGTGTCCTGATTCCTTCATTCGACAAGTTCTTTCTCTCCTGCAATCTCTATCGGGCGGAGCAAAGCAAGGCAGTCGTCCAGATCATCCATGGGGCTGCCGAATACAAGAATCGGTATCATATTGTGGCAACCTTCTTGCAAAACCAAGGCTTCAGCGTACTGGTCAGTGACCAGAGGGGGCATGGAGATTCCACCGATGCGCGTTTTGTACGAGGTTTCATGCCGTCTGTAGAAGTCTTGGTTGAAGATCAGTGGTATATAACCCGATTCCTCCAACAAGAGTTCGGCTCACAACCCATTCATCTGCTGGCACACTCGTTCGGCTCAAACGTCGCCCGGCTCTATCTGCACTCGCATGATAAAGCAATTGCCTCGTTGATCATGACAGGAGCCCCTTGCTATGTACCTGGAATCGGATTGGTGATGGCATTTGTCAGGCTCTTGATGCTGGTGCTCTCCCCGCACGGTTATGGTTTCATTTCCAGCAAGCTCACCACAAGCGCATCGCTGAAATGGGTTTGTTCCGATCCTTCGGTCATCGAGGAGCGTCGAACCGATCCGTATCGGAAAAACTTTCGGTATCAGCTGGCTTCCATCCACACCATTTTTGATTCAGTGAAAAAATTGCATGCCACACCAGCAGAACCCATCAGCCAACCTTCGCTGCCCATACTCTGCATATCGGGTTCAGAGGATCCTGTCCCCGGCTTCAGCAAAGGTTTGGCCGACACCGAGGCTTCATTGAAGCGAATCGGATACACCCGGTTCTTGACAAAGGTATTTCCTTCCATGAGGCATGAGGTTCTGATGGAAAAAGAAAAGGAGCTGGTATTCTCCCTGATCGCCGACTTTCTGTATGAGCAAAGGCGGGACGAAAGACTTGACGATTTGCTTTCATGATATGATTGTATAAGAAAGATTGTTTTCTTTCAGGGCAAAAGCCGATTTCATCTTGTAAGGAGCGATGGATTATGAGAAAGAACACACGAGACACGATTCGAAGGCCCAAGGATTGGGAACGAGACCCGGCTTGGGATTCTGATGAGCGAGAGGTTTTTACGGAGGAAGGCGGCAAGTCAAAAACTAAAACAAAAACAATACGGAAAGAAGAACCGATTCAGACTGATATCGGAGAATACTCCTGAATACTGGTGTACCGTTTCCATCCTCTCAAGCAATTGGGAGGATTTTTTTATGGGGCGTAGTATGCCTCACTGAGGTTCAGCCCATCCGCTCTCACTTCCTGGTTGGGAAGAAATACTGTGTGCAACACCCGTCCGGATGCATTGAGGAAGGAGATCTCAAGGTCGTAGACGCCCGCTGGGAGATCGAAGGAACCGACCCAGGCCTCTGCAGGTAAATAATGTGTGGACCGGACATCGGCCCGCTCGGAGACGTCCTGTGCCACCCGGAAGATGAAGCCCAAGAGCTCCTCGGCCGCCGTCACCTTGTCATCCTGCTGGGCAACAGCATCGTAGATTGCAACGCCGACTGCCTTGGCAAGGGCTCGCAACACCGCCTTGGTCTTGGCCAGCTCGCTCTTTGTGCGGAAGGTGTCAATGGCAACATCGCTGATGGATTCAATCTTGTGCAGCGTCGTCTCGGCTTGGGAGCCGGCTTTGACCCTGATACCTTGCACATTTGAGTATCTTCCCACCAACACAGGATAGGCGATTTTTGCCCGGTTGGTCGGGCTTACCCAGACATACTCCCATCGTTCCTGCTTTTGGGGAGCTTGACCGCTGAAAGCGACGACATGCAGCCTCGTCTTGCCCTCTGCCGGGGGCTTTTCATCCACAAGAGGGGGAAGAGGGAAGTTGTACAACTGCGGCTGTGAAGCAAATGCATGCTTGACCTGTTCTGTGGCATAATACGCTGTCGAAGCCTCACCGAGCGACTGGGCAACCAGTGCTGCAAGATAGTTGGTAAGGGCGCTGGTGGAAAAGGAGGAGGCAACAATGTGGGTATCGACACTTCCCAGTCCCTGCTGTGAAGCGTAGTCTTGCGCCTGTTTGCTGTATCGTTCGTATTTCTGCTTCAGCAACGCCTGCTTTTCCATGCTGCGGTTGAGCTCCACCAAAGCAGACTCTTCCTGGCCGAGGGCTATGTAGTTCAAGGCCTTGAACAAGTTCAGGTAGATATCCTCATACTCCTCGCCTTGGTATGCCTTGGTATTGTCGTTTACGATGAAGGAGGCGATATTGGCAGTGATGCTCTGGGTGTATGCTTCGCGAATCAGCCGCTCTGATTCCGAGAGCAGCTTGTTCGATTCTTGGAAGTTGTTGTTCAAGCGGGAAAGCATGCCCAGATCGTAGTTGACGATGATCGGCCCCTGGGCTTTCAGGAGAGACGGAGCCTGCATCTGGAGATTTTGATAGGCTTTCTCATAGTTGCCCTGCATGACATACGCTTGCGAACTTGAGAGATCAACATAGGAGGAACACCCCGGAAACAGCGAGGAACAAAGCAGAAGCACACAGAGCAGCCTGACTGCAAACATCGTCCTCATACCTTCTTTGATTCTCCTCGACATGGCCACAATGTAGCATTCCTGCCTCATGCACGCAACAAGACAATGCTCGAAAATCGAGGTATTTGTCTGTTTAAACCTCTTTCATCCTACACAATAGGCGTCTTATCTGGTACACTGGAAATCAATCGGGGCCCGAATAATGGACATGGAAACAAGGAGAACCTGAAATGAAACGAACCTTGTATGGGAGCCTGCTCCTTTTAGCGGTGATGCTGCTGTTTGTCTCCTGTCAGTCCGCCGTTTCAGTCAACCGTCTGAACGCCGAGACCGACATCGATTTGAGTGGAAACTGGAATGACACCGATATCCGCATCGTCTCTGAAGCCTTGGTTGAGTCGAGTTTCGCCACACCGTGGATCAGCCAATTCCGCATGAAGCATCCGGGTAAGAATCCGGTGGTGATCGTCGGGACCTTCCTCAATCGCAGCAGCGAACACATCGACACTTCCATCATTGCAAAACGCTATGAGATGGCGTTGATCAACTCCGGCAAGGTGGATATGGTTGCCGACCAATCTTTCAGGGCTTCGGTCCGTGATGAACGGGAGGAGCAGCAGTATTTCGCAAGCGAGGATACTGCAAAGGCCCTTGGCAAGGAGATCGGTGCTGATTACCTGTTGCAAGGAGCGGTTCGAACCAACCTTGACCAGAGCGGCAACCAGACTGTCAGAACATACTATGTCTCAGCCGAGCTGATCGACATCGAGACCAACCGCAAGGTCTGGGTTGGAGAAGAGACCATCAAAAAGCTCATCAAGCAGAGCAAGTACAAGTTCTAGGAGGACCGATGACCAAACTTGGCAGATGCATGGTCCCTCTTTTCGTGCTCTTCATGCTCGTCTCCTGCACCCAGCTGGGAACAACCGGTTCGGGCAAGCCTTCGTGGCTCGATCGCGGCTATGATGGAAAATATGATGAGGCAACCTATCTCTGTGCTGTCGGCTCCGGGTCGACCAGGGAGCGGGCTGTCGATTCGGCACTCTCTTCGCTGTCGCAGATTTTCAATTCCCAGGTACGATCACTGACTGAAGTGATCAGCCTTTCCAGCAGGGAGACTGATGCCGCCGGCAAAGTCACCTTCGCCGAATCATCGGAGATGATGGACAGCGGCAGTGTAGCTTCACAGACGGAGAACATTATCGGAGCCGAGGTTGTCGGAACCTATATCGATGACCTGGGACGCGTATATGTGCGGGTTGCCCTGCATAGGAAGCGTACCGCTGAGCTGTACAAGAACAGGATAGCAGAACTTGCCGCCTCATTGTCGCAGGCACGAACCAAGAGTGCCTTGGCTTCCGATCCTCTTCGCTCCTACCTTCTGCTGCTGCAGGCAAAGAGCCTTGCCAGGGAGCAACAATCACTCTACGACCAGCTGCAGGTACTGCTTCAGCAGCCCCAGAGACAGGTCCTCTTGGGCTATGAACGCGAGCTGGCAGCTCTTGCAGAGAACATACAGATCGGTGTCCAGGTTGTCTCCGATGACGCAAGTACTCCTGTGTTGCAGGCGGCTTTCGAAAGAGGGTTGCAGGATTTCGGATTCAGGATATCCAAGCAGGAAGAGGGGGCCGTTCTCTTGGTCGTGTATGAGGTAGAGCCGCTGCAGATGGCTGACAGCCCATACCAATATGCAAGGTACTCCCTGTCTGTACAACTCAAGCAGGGAAACGAGACGTATGTCTCTTATAAGAAAAGTGAGAGGGAAGCTGCTCTTTCACAAGTTGATGCCGTGGCGAAAGCCCTGCGTTCGGCTGGCACCAGCGGTGTAGAAGAATTCTTTAGCCTCATGCTGACAACGCTTGGGGATGAAACGTAGTGGAGGTTTCACAATGAAAACAAAGTATGCGGTGATCGCACTCGTAGTGTTGGCTCTCACCTTGACCGGATGTGCATCCGCCAAAGTCAAAGAGGCTCCCGCTCCCGCCCGTCCAGTGGTGATCGGCGCTGAAGGCATTCCCCAGCCGGAGTGGGTGTACAAGACTGTTTCCACCCAGGACGTCCATTTTGAGACCGGGTACGGGAAGATGAGTGACAAGCAGAATTCCATCAAGCGTGCGACGGTGGAAGCCAAGAACAAGATTGCAGCCTGGGTGAGCACTACCGTCAAGGAAGTGGTTGTCACCTATGTAAATGATGCCGGCAGCGGCGACAACCGCCAAGCCCTCGACGCAATGGAAGTGATCAGCCAGCAGGTTGCCGAAGCGACGCTCAGCGGTGTCACCACCGAGGAAATCTGGGTTGACGCTGATGGGGCTGTCTGGGTCCTGTGTTCCATTCCGATGGCCAACATCGAAAAGAACTTCGAGCCTGCAGCAGAGGCTGTGGCTGAAGCCTTTGTTGAAAGCGATGCCGCAGCTGCTGCCAATGCCAAGATGAAGGACGCCTTTGCAAACCTCCTCAAGGGAGCGATGTAAGCATTGAAGGCGGGAAGAAGCCATCTCTTGCTCTCTCTGCTCGTGTTCCTGCTTTTCTCAGGCTGTGGTACAGTTCCAAAAGAGGAGCGCTTCGATGTGCTCTCCTCCCTGGATATCAGCAGGTACCCAAGCAATGTGTATGTTGGCATTTCCGGTCCCTACTCCACACAAGAGAGGATGGTTGAAGAGGCCATCCTCTCCGCTGCTAAAAGCATCCTTCTCAACCAAGCTCTTGCATTGGACAGTCGTTTGGTCAGCTCCTATCACTCAAGTATGGGACTCACCTCGTTTGCCACCGAGGAGGCGGCATACTATGATGACAGGGCTATGGCTGAGACGATCGATGCACTGAAGGCCCTCTCGATCCAGTTTGATGAGCAGGCTGGAGCTGTGGTGTTGGTTTCTTATCCCGGGCAAGCGGAAGCGAGTCGCATATACCAGACGGTGTATGACGAACAGGGGCTTCCTACGTGGCTGAAAACATATCCCAAGGTCGATGGGTATCGGTTCGGAGTCGGCTCGGCAAAACGCTACTATTTCCTCAACGACTCGTTGGAAGCTGCCGACTTTGCAGCCGCTCAGAATCTCTTGGACTTGAAAACCGATCATGCTTTATCGGTTGAAAAGGTTCGCACCGAGGGCGAAGTCATGCAGCGTGATCTGTATCAGGCCCAGCGCGGACTCTTGTCCGGTTTCAGCATCCTTGCCCGCTATTATGACAAGGATGCTCAGACCTATTGGAGCTTGGCCTCCTGTTATGAATAAGGATGTATGTATGAAACGAAGTGTATTTGTAATCCTGTTAGGTGTCTTGGTTCTCGCAGGCTGTGCCACTCCCAAGACCAATCCGGATGGATCGCCGTACTGGACGACCCACACACCCAAGAGCACCAGGTCGGTGCACTACGAGGTAGGCTCGGCCAAGCAATCGACACCCCAACTCAGCCAGCTTCGGGCGGAATCGGCGGCCAAGGATGCCATCGGCAGGTGGGCATCGACCAATGTGGATAACGCTCTGGTAACGTTCATCGAGGAATCCGGAGAGGTGTTGAGGACGAAGCAAATGCTGGAAGTCCTTCAGAACCTGAGCGTCCAGACGGTCAATATCGGCCTCAGGGGTGTTACCTTCGTCGAGCGTTATACCGCAGCCGATGGGACGGTATGGGTGCTCGCCTCCTATCCGGTCAAGAACCTCAAGGATGCCTACAAGCAGCAGGCTGCCGAGCTGCAGCAGAAAATGGCTCTTGCGCAAGCCCAAGCCGAAGCACAGGCACTGCAGGCCGAAGCCATGCTTGCTTTCTTGGAAGCGCAACTCGAATCGGGCATCGAAGAATAAGCACCAAAGAACGGAAACATCGGCCAGGAGAGTTTTCTTCTGGCCTTTTTTGCAGCCTGCCAGTTGACGTATTGCCTGGATTTTGCCATCTTGAGCAGAGGAGAACCTAGTAAATGAGTAAGCTATATATCATTCTGCTTATCATCCTTGTTGTGGTCTTGTTTGTATCCTTCAAGAGCCAGCAAGCAAAGACTGCAGCAGGCACTGCTGCTCCCTATAAGAAAATCACCGCCCAAGAGGCGATGAGTCTCATGCAAACCGGTCAAAAGCTGACCATCGTCGATGTCCGTACTCCTGCTGAATTTACCGCCGGTCACATCCAGGGAGCGATCAATGTTCCCAATGAGACCATTGGTTCGAGTGCCCCATCCGCTCTTGCTGACCTGGATGCCACCATTCTGGTCTATTGCAGAAGCGGCTCGCGTAGCGCGCAGGCTGCCAAAAAGCTGTTGGCGATAGGGTATTCGAACGTCATCGATTTCGGCGGGATCATCAATTGGCCGTACGAGGTGGTGCGATAGTGGGTGATGCACTGTTTCTCAAGCATCCTGAATACCTGACGGTATTGGATGATAAGGGAGCGCTCTACCACGGGGCCGACCAAGAGTGGTTTCCTCTGCTCTGGCAACGCAAAGCCGGTTGCGGGCCGACAACGGCAAGCAACCTGGTACTGTACAACCGCCGCCAAGCTCGACCGATCGGGAAAACAGACATGGTAAGGTTGATGGAGGGCATGTGGAACCATATCACTCCTGGCATCATGGGCGTACATCTGGTCAGCCAGTTCACCAAAGGCATCAAGGAGTACCTTGCCCTGCAGTCACTTGCCTACAGTGTTGCCAGCCTGCAGGTGGCGAAGGACCGCGTAAGACGGGTACCCTTGCAAGCCATTACAGCCTTTCTCGAACAAGCATTGCGATCGGATCAGCCTGTGGCTTTTCTCAACTTGTCTGCGGGAGAGGTGAAAAACCTGGATCCCTGGCACTGGGTAACCATCGTAGGACTGGAACAACGTGATGGAGAAGCCTTCATCCATGTATACGATGGGGGAACACAGTGGCTTATCAACCTGAAACTGTGGTATGAGACAACGACCAGGTCGGGAGGGTTTGCCTGCCTACAACGCGCTGAGAATCTGTGAGACCATGGTGGGATCGACTTCAGTTCCTGCCAGACGTTTCAAGACGGTCTGCTTTGTCTCGTCTGATGCCTCTTCCAAACCTTCGCGCTCCCAGACTTCAGCAAGCCTGAGCACTCGGGAAATGTAGGGTATTTCCTCGCCATGCAAGCCTTTCAAATAACCTGTGCCATCCCACCGCTCGTGGTGGTGCAACACCAGGGGGGCCAAGTCGATGGTCTCCTCGAAGGTGTTTAAGATACGGAAACCGGAGACTACATGCTCCTGATACTGGCGTTGCATCGTAGTATCCCTTCCCTTGGCGTTGATCAGCGTTGTATCCAAAACCACCTTGCCTATGTCGTGGTAGTAGCCGGAACGAGTGATGAGACTCAGGTCTTCACTGCTGACCTCAAGGAGCCTGGCGATGCGCATGGCATGCTGCTGCACCCGCAGCGCATGCTCCCTCTCCTTGGGTGCCTTGGTAAAGAGCATATTGGTGAGCACTTCCAATTGCTGGCGCTGTGTCTCGGTGCGCCTGAGCGTCTTTTGGCGGTACATCCGATCCTCTGCGGCATCGTACAAGTCATGGATTCTCTCTTCCTTGAGCATTTTTGTCGCCCATCCCAACGAAATGCTCCTTCGGCCGGCAAGCACGCCCATGCTGTCCATCCTCTGTTGGATTTGATCGATGATTTCTTGGGCTGTTTCACTGCCGGTGTTCGGCAGCAACACGACAAACTCGTCCCCGCCGATCCTGCTGATGATGTCCGTGCTTCGGCACGAAGCAGAGAGAACCTTGGCCACATCGGTCAGCAACGTATCCCCTGCGGTATGGCCGAAAATGTCATTGGTAAGTTTCAAACCGTTGACGTCTCCGATGATGATGGAGATCGGGAGATTTCGCTTTATATCGATGGCTACAAGCGCTTCATCGAAATACGCCCGGTTGTACAATCCAGTCAGTTGGTCATGGAAGCTCAGATATTCAATCTTTGCCAGGTTTGCCTTGCGTTCAGTGTTGTTGGTAAAGGTTACCACGGCTCCGACGACCAGATTATCCTGGATCTGGGGGTAGGAGTAGCACAGTACATCGAAACAAGTCCCGTCTTTTCGCCAGAACACATCATATTCCATCTCTACGCCGATTCCGGTGACCAAGGTTTGATGGATCGGACAATCCTGCTCATCGATTTTCTTTCCATCGGCGGTACTGTGGTGGATGAGTGCATGGATGTTTTTACCCAGCAGCTCCTCTTCCCTCTCATACCCCAACAAGGTAAGGCAGCTGATATTGCAAAAGGTGCACAATCCTTTCTGATCGATTCCGAAAATGCCTTCAGCTGTGGAGTCGAGGATCAAGCGCAGACTCTGTTTGCTTGCTTCAAGTTCCACCTCTTTTTGTTGCTTGAGCATGGAGGTATGGAGACTTGCGAAGAGCAGTTTGACCTGGTAGCCGTCCTGTTCCGTATACCCTGAAGGACTGTTTGCAAGGAATACAATGCCTGCAAGCTTCTGATCGACGGCATACCCGATGGTGATCATGGAGGTGAGTGCTTCACCGCCGGGATTGAGAACCTCAGAGAGGGGAGGCTCGATCGATCCTTGGTTTTGGATGTGGGTGGAATTGTCAGCCAACAGGTTCTGAAAGTAACCGGTGAAGGAAAGCGGGAGCAAGCTGCCCTCTGGTTGCAGGTTTCCATACGACGCATGGACACGCAACGGATCTGATGGTCCTTCACAGTGGAGCAAGAGACCGAATGTACTGTTGGTAAGCTCCGATACCCTGTTCAAGGCAAGCTGGAATTGGTTTTCCGCCTTCTCTCTGGAGGAGAGTAAGTCCACCAGCAAGGCCGACCTCTTGAGGTTTTGCTGCAACTCCTCTTCCTGCCTGACCTGTTCGGTGATGTCCAGAGCAAACGTCCCCAATCCGGGGTTCCCATCGGGAAGCACAAGCGGGAACTTGCTGATCCTGTACATGGAGTTGTCCCAAGCCATATCCTCCACCATCCGCCTCTGCTGCGCGATCACAGCTTCATCAAGCTGTTTCAGTTTTACAGAAAAATCAGGATGGACGAGGCTCTCAATCGAGCTGCCCAGGATTTGATCGAATCGCTTGCCGACAAACAACTCAAGGGCGGCATTCACGAACATGAGCTCTCCCTGCTCGTCTTGGATATAGCTTATCCGTCGGTCGGCATCAAGGAAGCTTTGCAGAAGCTTGATGGCATAGTTCTGTTTCTTTTGCTGTTCTTCCAGCCTATGCATCAACCTGACCTGAAGGACAAGGAAGAGGACGATGAACAGGATGGAGACGATGAGTACGGTAAACAGGGCGATGGAAAGGATCCGGCTTCTTACCAGCTGGTGTTCCTGCCGGGTCCGATCCTGAAGCATGACCAGGTAGAAATAGGTGTCATTGCTGACCAAGCTCTGCACGGTGACCTGCAATGTGCGTACTTGACCGTCTGTATGAGGAATCGTCAGCGTTTTTCCATGAAGATCGGCAAGACTTTGGTCTTTCAGGCCGAGCAAGGAGAGAAGAGAACGACCGACCAACCGATCGTGGGGGATGGCGAAGAAGGTGGATGATATGGGATTCGCATAGACAATCGATTTGTCCTGTGCATGTACGAGTAGAACCGGTTCGCTCATGTAGTCTATGGCTGCATCGAGGCTTGGCAGGTCCACCGACCAGAGCAAAAGAGGCGTTGCAAGGAGGATGATCAGGGCGAGGCGGCGCCTGGCACGTTGTTCATGCTTCATCATCTTGTACCGATGCCATGAGCAGGAGAGCCTGCTCTGCAGCCAGGGGTTTGCTATAGAAGTAGCCTTGCAGGTAATCACAGCCGAGCTTTTGGAGCTCTGCTTCCTGCGCCTCAGTCTCTACACCTTCGGCGATCACCAATTTGTCTATATGGTGAGCCAAGGAGATGATGTCGCTGACAAATCCATGTTCACTGGATGCATGCAATTTTTCGACGAACGACCGATCCAATTTGAGATAGTCGACCGGCAGGGCTTCCAACCGGCTGAGGGAGGAGTACCCGGTACCAAAATCGTCGAGGGATATCAGGATGCCGAGGTCTTTCAATGCCTCCAATTGGACTGAGATGAATTGGAGGTCCTGGGCGAAGACCGACTCCGTCAACTCAATCTCGAGCTGGGTCAACGGAATGTGTTTCTCAGCTGCGAGTGTTGTAACATAGGTGATGAAGGATTCTTCCATCAATTGGTAGGCCGATACGTTGACAGCTACTGAAACCGACTCGATTCCACGCTCTCGCAGTTGCTTGATGAAATCACAAGCCAGGGAGAGGATTTTCTGTCCCAAGGGGATGATGAGTTGCCTTTTCTCAGCTATTGCAATGAATTCAACCGGATTGATCACCCCCAACTTCTTGCTGTTCATCCTTGCTAGTGCTTCAAAGCTGGTGATATCTCCGACATCGCCATCGTAAATCGGCTGGAAAACGAGACTGATGATACCTTCCTCTCCGTCGAGTGCCTGCTTGATCTCCTGTTCGATGGCATCGACCCTGATCAGCTTTTCCTCAAGCTCGGTGTTGTATACCTGGATCAGATGGGTAGGGGATGTCGCATTCAGGGCAATGAGGGCTTGCTTGAGCAAGAGTGTCGCATCGTGGGTTGGGCCGATGCTTTGCACCAAACCGATCGATACTTCCATGGATCTGATCAGCTTGGCCTCTTCCTTGATACACAGCAGTTCCCTGCAGATGCCGAGCAAGCCATCCAAGGATGCCTCATCTTTGATCACCAAGAGAAAGCGGTCATCGGAGAGTCTGAATGGTAGCACATTTGGTTTTCGCATCGAAATTTCCCTCAGATGCCGTGCAATTTGGATCAGCACGCTGTCCCCATGGTCATACCCGTACAGGATGTTGATCAATCGGAAGTTCTGGGGATTGAGGACCGCAAGAGCAAGATGTTGACAGCGAAGCTCTTGCAGGGAGGCATGATAGTTTCTCAGGTTCGGAAGGCCGGTCAGCTCATCGAGGTAGGCAAGGTTGAGGATGCGTCGGTTTTTTTGGTACACCATGAAGAGGGAGTAGGCGAAGAGCAGGTAGAACACCAGCAAGGTGAGGCTGATGATGACCGCCAGCCTTACGATGAGCTTCTCCATTTGCGTCAAATCATAGTAAAGGACCAAGGAACCGGCCAACACATCCTTGATGGTGATGGGCAGATGGAGGGCAAGGTAGTTCCTGCCATCCCAGATTGTCTTGATATATGCTGTTTCGGAAATAATCAGGCCGACCTGTTCAGGCTTCATCAAGGAACCCCGGAGCGAGGGATCGGTAGCTGCCAGCACCTTGCCCTCAGGGTCGAGAAAGGCGAGCCGGGTATGACTTGCATCCTTGCTCAAGCGATCGATGATGTACTGGGGCTCGAACTGTGCATAGAGTTCATCGATGTTGGATGCCAAAATGCCTACCTGTACCATTCTTCCATCATCGAAGCGATAATAGCCGTACTTGTAGAGAATCCCGCTCTCCGTATCGGCCCTGATATCCTCGACACGGAATTGTTCTGTGCTCTCATAGAAGTCTCGTACCGGGTGAGAAGCAGGTGTGGCCCATCCGATATACTTGCCGTCGCTTGCATGTGTGATGACCAAATCGTTGTTGTAATAGTAGATGACATCGATGTCCAGGTTTGTTGCCATCGTTGCCAACAGGCTATTGGTAATTTGACCGACATACTTACTCACCGTTACTCCCGCCACTTTCAGGGTGCTGTGCATTTGCAGGTCCAGCTGGTGTTCTGCATCGATGACGGTGCTCAGGACACTGGTATAGCTTTTAGCAAGAAGCGAAGCTTCCTGTACCCGTTCCTTATAATAAAAAGAGGAAAGAGAGTTGATCACCAGAATCCCTGCTGCGAAAAACAGGATGAGGATGAGCAGGGAAGGCACGATGAAAGACTTCCAAGAGTTGAGGGTTTTCTTGTTTTTCGGTAAGTCCTGCACACTGTTCTCCCTTGGCATGTGACTTGCATCCTACCATCGGCACTATGATGCGTCAACAATACCGCCAACTTGCTCCTTGTTCTTTTCCATGCCACTGAGGCATGACAAGAATGCTGTTTCATAACGAAGGGTTTGCTTCGGACAGGCATCGATGCAATGACCACACCCTACACATCGAAAAGAGTGAACCGGAAGGCCTGCTTTTGCTTGTTTCTGTATCGAAATGGAGAGGGGGCATGCGCGATCGCAGGCACCGCATCCGATGCAGGAGCTGACGTTGGTTCGGATGCGCATGCCTCCCAATTTTGCCAGAAGGGCCAGTGTGGTTCCCAATGGACAGAGATGGCAGTAGAACCGTCCATTGGCTGCAACCCAGAAAGCCATTGCGAGAATCAGATTGGCACCGAGATACCAGAACAGTTCAAGCGTTTTGATTGGCGAAATATATCTTTGCAGTTCATGTATGGAGGGAATGAGCATCCAATAGAGGGTGAAGGCCAAGGCCAGAACCAGATAGAAGGTTCGCAGGATGCGTAGCAGACTCAGCGTTTTCTCGCTCTCCCTTTTTCTCTTCTTTCCCACGAGCGGGATGGCGGGATCGAAAATCTCTGCTGCAAACCCGTTGAAGAGGCAAAGCGACGAGCATTGCAGTCTTCGGCCGAACAACACTGTCCCGATCGCTATGAACGAGCTATAGACCCAGAAGAATCGAAGCAGGAAGCGTATGCCCCCTAGCCCGAGCGTCTGTAGATGGCTTTGGTGGAAAGCAGAGCCTTCAAAACCCGCCTGCAGCGGCAAGGTGGTCCAAGGAAGCGGCATGGCAAAAAAGTACAGTTCGGGATTGGCAGTGGCGATGGGTAAGGCGATATGGAGGACGAGCGCTGCAAGCAAGAACCTTCTGAGGTTTTTTGAGCGCATGGTGTTGCGGCCTTTCGCTTTGGTGATGCGATGGGTGAGCAGGCCGCAGACCAGGATCAGCAGTGTTTTCCCCTCATTTTCATAGGCATGCCAATACGGTGCGACAGCCCTTGCAAGCTCCTTGTCCGGTCCTTGGTTCAGGCCGGCAAGAATGAGGCAGAAGAGGATGTAGAGAAAGAGCATGATCCGAAGGGCTGTTGTCTCTCGTTTCATGCCTGTTTGTGCTGTTTGAAGAAGAGGCCCAAACAAACAACAAACGCGGCCAAGGCGAGGCCTGTTGCAACAATGACCATCATGTACTGTGATGCAAATCCTTCTTGGGACGTATGCTTGATCAGGATGCCGGTATACGCCCAGATCAGGGTGAACAGGTATGCCTTGTCCTTGGTTCTGAACGCCCAAGCCAGGCCGATGACAACTCCAACCAACAAGACCACCACCGTCCACACGGGCTCGGGGATTGAGAACCCGGTAAACTGTGCCGAAACAAGCAGTGTGGTGATATTGGCTATGGTTGCAACAGTGATCCATCCCAGATAGACGCTGAAGGGAATGCGCACCGACCAGAGGAACATGCGGTCTCCCTTCATCGGCTCGATCAGGATGTTGATGCGGATCAACAGAACAAGGATGCACAGCATCAACACCACCGAAAGGCCGATCTTGTGGTAGTGCCAACAGAAAATCCAAAGACTGTTGGCGACAGAGGAGAGGGCGAACAACAAGCCGACTGTGTTTAAAACTTTTTTATCTTTGTTGGTGAACTGATAGAGGGTATGCAAGGCGAGCAGCAGGTAAATGAAACCCCAAATCGAGAAGGTGATGCCGGCAGGGGCGAACAGGTTGGGATAAGAGTCGGAGACCGCGCCTGTATTCATGCCTCCGATCGGCAGAATGTTGGCAAGGGCGTTTACAGCAACCATGACCAGATAACTCAGGGCGACGAGAACGGGAGTGCGCTTCATACAACCTCCAATACACAGTGCTATCGTATGCAGTCAGTGTAGCCATTGGGGATAGGGAAGTCAAAAGAAATAGAACAGGGCCGATGTTTCGTGTACACTAGGGGGTACAAGGAGTTGCTTATGTATAAACCAAACCCTCAGCGTTATGATGCCATGCTGTATAATCGGTGCGGCAAGAGCGGATTGAAGCTTCCTGCCGTCTCATTGGGACTGTGGCAGAACTTCGGAGACCAGACCTCGTTGGTCAATGCAAGGAAAATGTTGCATACGGCATTCGACTTGGGCATTACCCATTTTGACTTGGCGAACAACTACGGCCCTCCTCCGGGATCGGCCGAGTTGAACTACGGCAAGCTGTTGGCACAGGATTTCGCCCCCTACCGGGATGAGTTGGTCATCTCCACGAAAGCCGGGTATCTGATGGGACCAGGTCCCTATGGGGAGTGGGGGAGCCGCAAATACCTGCTTTCCAGCCTTGATGCAAGCCTCAAACGGATGGGACTTGAGTATGTGGATATTTTCTACTCGCATCGATTCGATCCCGACACCCCGCTAGAGGAGACCATGGGAGCTCTGGCCACCGCCTATCAGAGCGGCAAATGCCTGTATGTGGGAATCTCCTCCTACTCGGCGGCGAAAACCAGGGAAGCATATGCCATTCTCAAGCAGATGGGCGTTCCTCTGTTGATCCACCAACCCTCCTATTCCATGCTCAACCGGTGGGTGGAGGCAGAGCTGCTTGCAACGCTTGATGAGCTGGGAGTGGGAACCATCTGCTTCTCTCCCTTGGCTCAGGGGATGCTGACCGACCGGTATCTGCAGGACATACCCCAGGGAAGCCGTGCCTCGCGGCAAGGCAGCCCGCTGTCGCAGAACATGCTCACCGAAGAGAACTTGGCAAACATCCGCGCCCTCAATGGAATTGCCTCCGAGCGTGGGCAATCCCTGGCACAAATGGCTTTGGCTTGGTGTTTGAGACGCAAGGAGATAACCAGCGTTCTCATCGGGGCTAGCTCGGCCGAACAGATTGTCGAGAATGTAGGTGCGTTGCAGAATCTTGTATTCAGCGATGAGGAACTTGCCAGGATCGACGGCTTTGCAAAGGATGGGAACATCAATCTCTGGGCCCGGTCGAGCAAGGATTGACAAGCATATTTGCTTCTGTTATATTGTTCGCAACTTAATTGAAAGAAAGGAAAGCCTATGGCAACCATATATGAATTCAAGGCAGTTGCGAACAATCAGAGCGAGTTCGACTTTGCAAGCTTGCAAGGGAAAACGTTGTTGATTGTCAACACTGCAAGCAAATGCGGTTTTACCCCCCAGTATGATGATTTGGAAAAGCTCTACCGGCAATACAAGGACAAGGGACTTGTCGTAGTAGGCTTTCCTTGTGACCAATTCGCCCATCAGGAACCAGGCAGCGATGCCGATATTGCCGAGTTCTGCAAGGTCAATCATGGAGTGACTTTCCCGTTGATGAGCAAAATCGATGTCAACGGAAAGGCTGCGCACCCCATTTTTGCATGGCTGAAGCAGCAGGCCCCTGGAAAGCTGGGCAGCACCATCAAGTGGAATTTCACCAAATTCCTGGTTGAGAAAGATGGATTGACGGTTCATCGGTATGCCCCATCCGACTCTCCTCTCTCCCTGATCCCGACCCTTGAGGAGGTACTATAATGGCCTATGACCAACTCTTGCTTTCCAATCAACTGTGTTTTCGGTTTTATGCCTTGGAGCGGGAGCTCATGGCTGCCTACCGACCTCTGCTCGACCATCTGGGTTTGACCTATGCCCAATACATCACGCTTCTTTATCTGTGGGAGCATGAAAAGGCAACGGTTGGAGAACTCTGCACAGCCCTGAGCCTGGATACTGGAACCATGTCACCGCTGCTCAAGCGCCTGGAGTCGGCAAAGCTGATCGAGCGACACCGTCTTCCCAGCGATGAACGGACGGTGGAGGTGTTGCTGACCAAAAAGGGACGGGCTTTAGAACAGAAGGCTGTCTCCATTCCGGGTAATATTGCAACATGCCTGCTCAGCAGCGACCGCGATGAGCAAGGTAAAAAATATGCAGAACTCAGAGAGATGCTCGACCAGACGCTTGAGCAGCTCAAGCGGACACGCAAAGAACGGGAGGCAGGAAAGTAGTATGAAGAAAATCCACACAGTGGCAGTAGTGTCGGTGATTGTGACAGCGTTGGTTTCGCTCGTCGGTTGTGCAACCGTAATTCCTGAATCAGAACGACTTGCGACCGTCGATTCCTTGGATCTGAACCGGTATCTTGGTTCTTGGTATGAAGTGGCCCGATACCAACACCGTTTTGAGAAAAACCTTGTTGGTGCAAAAGCCGAGTACTCGCTTCGCGACGACGGGCGTATCCAGGTGGTGAACAGCGGGCTGAAAAAGGATCTTGACGGAACGTTGACTTCAGTAAAGGCAGTAGCCTGGAGACCGGATGAGAGCGAACCCGGTCGACTCAAGGTGAAATTTTTCGGTCTGTTCACCTCCGACTACTTGGTCTTCGGCTTGGATGAGCAGAACTATCAATGGGCTTTGGTCGGCAATGACTCACGGGAGTTTCTCTGGTTCCTTTCTCGAACTCCCACGGTCAGCGATGAGCTGCTTGCGTCAATGAAGAACATGGCCCAAGAGCAGGGCTACGACCTTGAGAAGCTGTATTTGGTACCACAGAAGGAGCGATGATCGCACTTCTTTTTCGTTTTCGTTTTTCAAGCAAGGGCTTGCCGGTATGGCAAGCCCTTCTTGGGTCAACCGACCTTGCTTTCCTTCTCTTCACCGAGAGATGTCATCAGGACCTTCAGGCCCTCTTCTTCAAACACCGATCGAGCCATTGCCAGTTGCCTGGCATCAGGTTCGCTCACATCCTTGAAGCTGTAATGCAGCTTCAGCTGTTCCCACTTGTACTGCCCCATGCGGTGGTAGGGCAGCAGCTCAATCTGCTCTATGCAGCTGAAGGCTGTCAAAAACCTTGCCAAATCTCGCAACAAGTGTTCATCAAGGGTCCATCCGGGCACTAGTACATGTCGTATCCATACCTTCTTGCCGATGCTCTGGCAGTAGGCCAGGGTGGAAAGCGTGTGTGCGTTGCTCATACCTGTGAGGCTGAAGCACATCCGGTCATCAAGGCTCTTGATATCAAGGAGAATCAAGTCGGCGGCATCAAGGACAGGCTTGGACAGCGTCAGAGGAACACTGCCTGCAGTATCGAGGGCGGTATGCAAGCCCTCCTTCTTGAGGCGGGTGATTACATCGAGGACGAAATCCGGTTGCTTCAGCGGCTCCCCTCCGCTGATGGTGACCCCGCCCTTGGTAATGAAATTCCGGTATCCCAGAATCTCCTTGACCAAATCCTCGCTGACAGTCGGCTTGCCTCCCTTCTCATTCCACGTATCGGGATTATGACAATAGCGGCATCTGAGGGAGCATCCTTGCAAAAAGACCACATAGCGCAGACCCGGGCCGTCCAAGGTACCCAGACTCTCCACCGAATGGACAGATCCAATTACTGACATACTTCCTCCTTACAAGGATTCGTGGAAGGTGCGGTGAATGACGTCAAGCTGTTGTTCGCGGGAAAGCTTGATGAAGTTGACCGCGTACCCGCTGACCCTGATAGTCAACTGGGGATACTTCTCCGGATGATCCATGGCATCGAGCAGGGTGCTCTTCTCCATGACGTTCACATTGATATGATGTCCGTTCTGGGCAAAGTAGCCATCCATGAGGGTTGTCAGGTTCTCCACCTGCATCTCCTTGTTCTTGCCAAGCGTGGAAGGAACAATGGAGAAGGTGTAGCTGATGCCGTCCTGGGCATACGCATACGGCAATTTCGCCACGCTTTTCATACTGGCGATACAGCCCTTGTGGTCCCGTCCGTGCATGGGGTTTGCTCCCGGTGCGAACGGCTCGCCCGCCTTTCTTCCGTCGGGAGTCGAACCGGTCTTCTTTCCGTAGACCACATTGCTGGTGATGGTCAGCACCGAAAGGGTGGGGATGCTCTGTCGATAGGTGGTATGCTTCTTCATTTTCTGCATGAACGACTTCACCAGCTCCCGGGCGATGGAGTCGACGCGCTCATCGTCGTTGCCATAGGAGGGATAGCTTCCTTCAATCTCGAAATCGACGGCAAGGCCGCTTTCGTCCCTGATCGGCTTGACCTTGGCATACTTGATGGCTGACAGGCTGTCGGCAACAACACTCAAGCCTGCGATGCCTCCTGCCATGGTCCTGACTATCTGCTCATCGTGCAAGGCCATCTCCAATCGTTCATAGCTGTATTTATCATGCATGTAATGAATGACGTTCAGCGTATCGATATAGAGCTTTGCGAGCCAGCTGCTCATCGCTTCAAAGCGATCGGTCACAGTAGCATAGTCCAGGTATTCATCGGTGATGGGAGCCAGCTTGGGACCGACCTGCTCACCGCTCTTCTCATCGCGGCCGCCGTTGATTGCATAGAGCAAGGTCTTGGCCAGATTGACGCGTGCGCCGAAGAATTGCATCTGCTTGCCGATCCGCATTGCAGAGACACAGCAGGCAATACCGTAATCGTCACCGTAGTCGGCTCTCATCAAGTCATCGTTCTCATACTGGATCGAGGAGGTTTCGATCGAGAGCTTCGCACAGTAGTTCTTGAAGGCCTGGGGAAGACTCTGGCTCCACAGTACGGTAAGATTCGGCTCGGGTGCCGGTCCGAGATTGGTCAGGCTGTGAAGGAACCGGTAGCTCATCTTGGTGACCATGTGCCTTCCATCGAGGCACATGCCTCCGATGGATTCGGTAACCCAGGTCGGATCCCCGCTGAACAGCTGGTCGTAGGAGGGTGTCCTGAGGAAGCGGATGATCCTGAGCTTCATGATGAAGTGGTCGACCAGCTCCTGGATTTCCGCCTCACTGAAGGTTCCCTTCTTCAGGTCCTCTTCAGCATAGATGTCCAGGAAGGTGGAGACGCGACCCAGACTCATGGCCGCTCCGTTCTGTTCCTTGGTCGCTGCAAGGAAGGCGAAATACAACCACTGAATGGCCTCCTTGGTGTTCTTGGCAGGATGAGAGATGTCATAGCCGTAGGAGAGAGCCATCTCCTTGAGCTCGGAGAGGGAGCGGATTTGCTCGCTGAGCTCCTCACGGCCCTGGATGACCGCTTCGGTCATCGCATCAAAGGTGAAGTGCTCCTTTGCACGTTTCTTCTGTTCAATCAGGAAATCGACACCGTACAGGGGAACCCTTCGGTAATCGCCGATGATCCGTCCCCGGCCGTAGGCATCGGGAAGCCCGGTGATGATCCCACTGTGGCGGACTTTTTTCATCTCGGTGGTGTAGACATCGAACACACCGTCATTGTGCGTCTTCCGGTAGGTGAAGATCTTGTCGATGTCTTCGCCCAGGGTTCTGCCGTAGGCCTGAAGTTCAGTATGCACCAGCCTGATTCCTCCAAAAGGCATGATGGCACGCTTGAGCGGCTCGTCGGTCTGAAGTCCTACAATCTGTTCAAGATCCCGGTCGATGTAACCATTCTTGTGGCTGGTGATGGTGGAAATGGTTCTTTCATCGATGTCGTACATGCCGCCGCGCTGGCGTTCGACGGTCAACAGGTCCTTGAGTTTGTCCCACAGCTGCAGGGTGCGCTCGGTAGGCCCTTGTAAAAAGGATGCGTCCCCGTCATAGGGAGTATAGTGCTCTCCAATGAAAGCTCGTGTGTTGATTTCGTACGTGCGGTCTTCTCTATCGTCCATGGTGTTTCCTCTTTCACAGGTTTCCCGTATACTTTTCTTGTCTTTGATATACCATGTCCGTTCTGTTTCTACTGTGATTGAAATCACAAATTGAGTATTTTACTAGGAGATACCATGGAAGTGCCCAATCAGTGTCCGCATTGCACCAACGACCATTGCATACGAAGCGTCCCCCTCTTTGCTTCCCTGGAGCCTGATGCAGTACACGCCCTTACCGATCAGATGGAGCACAAAAGCTACCAGAAAGGTGAGATATTGGTGAGGGAGGGTGATACTGCAACCGGTTTTACCGTCATCAGGCAGGGCAGCGCCAAAGCATACCGAACCAGTGCCGACGGCCGCGAGCAGATTCTCTACATTTTTCCTGCAAATGATTACTACGGCGCGCGGTTTCTCTTCACCGAGGAGAAAGTTCCCTACACGGTCGAAGCACTGGAGGAGACTCATGTTTGCATACTCAGCAAGGCCCAATTCTCCCTGCTGCTGGAGAAGCACAGCTCAATAGCCCTGCAGATCATCGAAGCGATGGCCAATCGGATGAGCAGGCTTGAGACAGCGATGCAGAGCATGGGCGGAAGGAATGCAGACTTGAGAATTGCCAGTCTGCTGCTCGAGTTCAAGGAACCCTACGGACGATACAATGGATCGCATCTGGAAATAACCCTTCCCTTGAGCAGGGAAGGATTGGCGAACTACCTCGGTCTTGCCCGTGAGACGCTCAGCCGTAAGCTGGTACAGTTCGAAGAAGAGGGCTTGATCGAGCTCATCGGGCAAAAAGTGGTGCGCATCCTGGATTTGGAACGTTTGGCCGATCTCTCCGTCCTTGTCGACTAAGCTTTGGACGCTTTCTCATAGATTGCCTCGATCTCCTGTCTGCCCACCAAGGCCTGCAGCAGATAGGCAATGATGAGTATGCCTGGAATATCCACCAGAAGCCGGGTCAGTCCGAAGGGGACACCAAGTGAGGAGAATTCAAACAGGATCATCGGGATCTTGGTTGTTGACCAAGCTCCGATGAAAATCAGGATGTTGGAGAACTTCACTCCTTTCTTCATGAATACGGCAGCGACGGGGAAGGCTCCATAGAGCGGACCCGCTGCAGCCGACCCAATGAGCAAGGCGAGCAGTATTCCTTTCAAGCCGCTTCCTTCCCCCATGTATTTGACCATGGTCTGCTTGGGTACCCAGACATCCAGAAGGCCCAAGAGCACGAAAATGGGAGGGATGATCAACACCATCTCCTTGAGTTGGTATGCCGTGGTGTCCAGCACCTGCCTGCCTAGCTCCTGGTTGAAGAGTCCGAGAAGGATCAGGACAACCGATACAACCAAGAAAGAACGGTATCGCTTCAAGACCTGTTTCATGCCAAGACCTCCATGACCTGTCCGATGACAAAGGCCACCAGGAAGGAGAAGACGAAACCGAGGGTGTTGCGATAGATCGCAAGCTTTTTGCCGAAGTATTGCATCTCCACCGGGAGGGTGACGATGCCGACCATCATCAGCGTTGAGATGAAAGCGCCGATCTGCATGTATCCTGCTCCTCCGCTTACCAAGATGGCTGCGGTGGGGAAGGCCACAAACCCGGGGATCAGGGTTACCGACCCTACGATGGCGGCAAGGAGTATGCCAAGCCATCCCGATTCAGAACCTATGAGCTTGAGGATGAGTTGATGGTCGAGCAGACTGAGCAGCAGGCTGACCAAGGCAATGACCACTAAAAACTGGGGAAGGATGTTTTCGAATGCCTTCCATGCCTTTTTGAGCGCGTTCTTGGTTTTCTCCCTGTCCTTGAGAAAGGAGAGGATGAGCAGAGAAGCCGCGACACTGTAGAGGATGATGTTCATCGATGGTGTTCCTTATAGGCATGTATATAGCAGATTTGTTTGTCATTGGCAACTAATAAGCCCGATAAAAATCTTTGTATATAGATAGAAAAGTAGCTATACTACTATTTTAGTAGGAATTTGTATCCAGTCGAGCACAATTGTCTTGCGCAATTGAAAAGCGTGGGGTACGCTTGGAGTAGATAGAGTGTGAATATTGACATAGTGGAGGTAATGTATGGCAAATGTACAATCGATTCTGGATAAAAAAGGGAAAATGGTAATCAGCATCGGACCGGATGATGCACTTTCACATGCTCTCTTGAAACTGACGGAGCATAAAATCGGTGCATTGTTGGTACTCAACGAGCAGGGTGACATCAAGGGAATCCTTTCTGAACGTGACATCATACGGCATTTCTCCAAGAGACTCGAACACCTCAATACCGGCTCCATCAAGGTGCGTGAAGTAATGACCACCGGAGTAACGTATGTCAAGCCGCATCAGAGTGCCGAAGACTGTCTGCAGCTCATGACTGCAGGACGCTTCCGCCACCTTCCGGTGGTGGACGGTGACAAGGTCATCGGTATGATATCCATCGGGGATGTGGTCAAGGCAGCCTTGGATGAACGTGATTTCCAGATCGGCGAGCTTGAGCATTATATCACAAATGCTTACTAGGCTGGATTCTGAATTCGTTCCTTTTTTTGAGAAAGCGCTTCCCTAGTGGGGCGCTTTTTATCATACTATAATAGTAGGAATTTTAAGAGAAGGAGAAATCATGGACGAAAAAAAGATTTCCAAGTTGAAAGAAATCATTGAAAAATTGCATAGCGGGGTCTCCAGTGATGCAGTGAAGCAGGAGTTTGAAGCTGAATTCGGCACGGTTAGCGCGGAAGAGTTGGCTGCTGCCGAGCGAAAACTCATGGAAAGCGGGGCTATCAAAGTCGAGCAGGTCCAAAAGCTTTGTGATGTGCACGCCGCAGTTTTCGGTGACAGTATTGAGGCAATTCATCAAGGCAAGCAAGCCGACAAGACCCCAGGTCATCCTGCCTTCGTCTTCATCAAGGAAAACGAGGGGCTGACCAAGTTCCTCGATACCGAGTTCAGCAAGAGTATAGCATCGTACAAGCAGCATCAGAGTGAGGCAGCCAAAGCGGATTTGCTTGCCTCGTTGAAGAGCTTGAGCAAGTTGGACAAGCACTATGCACGAAAGGAAAACCTCTTCTTCCCGTATATGGAAAAGGCCGGCATCACGGCTCCTCCGAAGGTCATGTGGGGAGTGGATGATGAGATCCGCGACCTTTGGAAGGCTTGCATCCGAAGCTTGGAGTCGGAAGGTACCGTTGAAATCGCTTCCTTGGACAAGCTGGATGAGCAGGTACGCAGCATGATCAACAAGGAGAACAACATCCTTATGCCAATGCTCAGCGGTGTGATGGATGGCGATTCCTGGCTGACGGTAGCCCGCGACAGTGCCGACATCGGATACTGTTTCAACGGAGGCATCGAAGGAGCGAGCCCATCTGACGCCCTGACCTGGTATCGATGGAATGCAAGCATGAGCGGCAAAGAAGACTTTGCGCCCAAGCAGGAGGCAAGCGGCGAGATTGTACTGCCCAGCGGCCACCTGAACCTGGAGGAGCTTACTTGGATGCTCAACACGCTTCCTGGTGATGTGACATTCGTGGGGGCCGATGACAAGGTACGGTACTTCAGCGAAGGCAAGGATCGTGTGTTCCCGCGCACCCGCAGCATCGTTGGACGAGAGGTTGCCCATTGCCATCCGCCCAAGAGCCTGGCTGTTGTAGAGAAGCTGGTTGAGGATTTCAAAGCTGGTCTGAAGGACAGTGAATCGTTCTGGATCCAGAAAGGCACCCAGTTCATCCTGATCCGCTACTTTGCAGTCCGCAACGAGAAGCAGGAGTATCTGGGGGTGGTGGAAGTGACGGAAGAAATTTCCGCCCTGAGGAGTCTGGAGGGTCAGAAGACCCTGCTCAGCTGACCGACCAGAGGGCTGTAGGAGTGCTTATTGCTCTTCTTGCAGCCCTTGCTCTTTCTTGAGCTGGTTGATGAATGCCAGGTAGGCGTAGATTTGCCCTTGGATTTCTGCATTTTTCAACACACCCCTGCCACCCCAATCCTGACCTTCATAGATGGTAAGGTGATGCAGCTCTCCTTCGAGATCAATGAGTTTCTGAGGTGTGATTCTCTGCCTCGTCCTGAGATAGAGCAGGGTGGTATCATACGCCTCATGGAAAGCATGCTGCTCTCCTGTAATATCCGAATCGTGATCATTCATTCGTGTGTTCATGCACCTTCCTATACAGAGCGCTTCGATAGTTTGGCAAAGAGATTGCCAAGCTGTCTCTCAACCTGCGGATGCCCAAGACGCTTCATATCGGAAAGAGCCCGCATCTTGTATGATTCTGCAAGAATTCGGGCTTTTTGTACACCACCCAATGAGTCAACCAAACGCAGCGCCTCGTCGACGGTTTTCTGTTTCAGAGGAGTTTTTAAGTTTTGCAACAAATCCCGTAAGACAGTGGTTCCATCCATCTGTTCCTGTTCCAAGGCATACAAAAGAGGCAGGGTGGGGATGCCGCACTTCAGGTCATTGCCTGTGTTCTTGCCGAGCTTGGAAGCGCTTCCTGCATAATCGAGAATATCGTCTTGGATCTGGAAGGCCATTCCCATGCAGTATCCGATTCTATGACACAGCAACAGTTTTTGCGGTTCGGCTTCCTGCAAGGCAACGCCCGCATAACAGCTGAGGGCGAACAGGCTGGCTGTCTTGCCCGCAATGCGGCGCAGGTAGGTGTGTCGAGAGATGAAGAAATCCCCTTGGCCTGCATCCTGTTCAAGCTCACTTTCACACAACCGCGAGAGGGCGGCGGAGATTACTCTGCTATCCATGCCCCGCTCTTTGCCGCTGGTCAACAGCAGGGCTTTCGCCAATAGGAAGTCACCGGCCAGTACAGCCTGCTTGGCTCCGAGTTTTGCATAGATGGTGGATTTTCCCCTGCGTGTGGCGGCAGAGTCGATGATGTCATCATGAACCAAAGAAGCCAGATGGATCAGTTCAATGACCGATCCGACCCTGATGGCATCTTCAGTGACGGAGTGTTCGCCAAGTGCGCTGGTGATCATGACAAGCGCGGGTCGAAGCATTTTCCCCACCGATTGCACATGTTCGAGCAAAATCGGGCGGATGAAGGTGTGAGCAGTGGCCACCGTGTTCTCGATGGTCCTGCTCACTTGGAGAAGATGTTCTTTGAGTTCCTGTTCATCGTTCCAGAAATCGGTCATGCCTTCCTACTTTTTCCCCAACTTTCGTTCCATCTGTCGCTTGGTGAACTCGGGTTCATCGAGATAGAAGTAGGTTTTCTTGGCGAGCGGAGTCTTGTTCCACAATTTCTTCAGGTAGGGCATCACCCAGTAATCGAGACCGAAGGCCTTGCCGGCTCCTCCGAGCATGACAATCGAGACGGCCATGTACCAAAGGATTTCCTTGCCTGCCAACGCTCCGATGAGGAACATGACCGACAGTCCCAGCGACACGATGGCGGCGGGGAAGGTGAACAGACCTGCAAAGAGTGCGAGCCCGATGCCGACTTCTGCCAGTACGATCATCAGCTGGAACAGATAGGGAGCCTGCGCTACGAAGGTGTCGTTGATCCAGGTGAAGATCGCCAAAGGCTGGGAGAGCAAAGGAGGTGCGAACTGCTCGACTACACCGCTTTCAGCTATCGATTGACTGACCGATGCAACGGTATCAACCACCGTTTGGCTTGCACTAGCGGCGGTATCCACCACCCACTGGGTAGCGGAGGATGTCGCTTCGATCGCCGGCTGGCTTGCGGATGCCACCGCCTGTACGGCAGGCTGGCTGGCCGAGGCTACAGCCTGTGGTCCAACAGTCTGGCTGACCGCAGCTACAGTATCGGCAACCGCCTGGCTGGCTGATGCGACCGTTTCGGCAACACTCTGGCTGGCAGAAGCCCATGCATCGGCGACGGTGGTTGCAGGACTGCCCCAGTAGACTTTGCTTCCGGTGGTATCGGTGAGCCAGCCCTTCTGGATCTTCCCGACGCCTTCAATGAACCACATCACGCCCAAAAACATTCGAAGGAAGGTGGTCCAGTAGGAGGGAACCTTGTAGACGGCCAGACCGCCGATCAGGGAGCGTCCGTGTTTTATTTCCAAGATTTCGTGCTTGATGTACGCCCAAGCACCGTTTATTCCGCATACTCCGCTCTGGTAATAGATGTTTACCAGATGTTTGAGGGCCATGGCAAAGAAGCCGGAGAGGGACAAGCCGGCAGTATGACTGACTGCATACCTTCCGCCGATGGAGACCATGAAGCCGTGGAAGTTCGACTTGAACGGCTTGGGATGCTCGGCTTTCAGACCGAGTTCAGTCTTGACTGCATAGATGACGCCGTCGGCGGCTGTTTTGGCGGTTTGCTCTGCGGCTTCCACTATTTGGGGAACGGCCTTGTTGTTTTCCAAGAACCACATGCCGTCTCCGACAAGATAGACATTTTGGTAGTCAGGGCTCTGCATGTACTCATTGACGAGTTTCCTGCCGATCTTGCCGTCGGTAAGCGGAAGCTTCTCGCAAAATTCTGTGCCGCGGACGCCGCAGGTCCAGACCAGGGTCTTGGTTTTGATCACTTCACCGTTTTTGGTGGTGAATCCCTCAGCATCGACCTGGGTGATCAGGGAGTTGAGCTTGATCTCAACACCTTTCTTCTCCAAATACTTGACTGCCTTTGCCCTGGGCTTCTCAGGAAGCATGTTCAGGATGCTTCCCAACGCCTCGGCGCTGATGAGCCTGCCTTCCTTCTTGAAGTCAATGCCGTTCTCCTTGCAGAGAATCGGCAGCCATTCAATCAATTCTCCCACCAGCTCGATGCCGGTGAACCCACCGCCGGCAACGACGAAGGTAAGCATCTGCCTGCGCTTCTCGGCATCGGCTTCACGACTGGCATCCTTGACGACCTGCTCAATATGGCAACGGATGCGAAGTGCATCGTCGAGGCTCCACAGGTAAAAGGCATGCTCCTTGACACCGGGGATGTTGAAGTCTGCCGTTGTGGCCCCGGTTCCGATGATCAGTTGGTCGTATGCATAGCTGGCACGCTCACCCTTGAGGTGCTGGTCCTTGAAATCGATGTCTACGATGGTATCCTGTACGACATTGACCATTTTGCCGGAGAAAATTCGGTCGAAGGAAATCTTCACTGAATCCTCTTCGACTCGGTTGCCGGCAACTTCATGCAGCTCAGTCATGAGAATGTGGTGGCGGTTCTTGTCGATCAAGGTTATTTCAACCTTGTCTTGATGCTTCTTGAATGCTTTGTGCAAGGTTTTTGCAGCGTGTACTCCGGCGTATCCCCCGCCTAATACCACAATCTGTTTCTTGTCCATGGTTCCTTCCTTGGTTGACCCCCCGTTGAAAAGGGTTTGCTATATAGTAAACTTGGTATAGCGATGCAACAAGGTTCTTTATGGATGTACAGTCACGGAACCTTACTGCGTTGGCAGAAAAACACTCTAGCACAGAAGTAGGAATTTATGCAATTGTGTCATTTTTTATCGAATATAGTTTTTCATATTTTTTACAATAACACCATACTGTCTGTGTGAAAAAATCAAATAAATGTCGATAGGGAACAAATTATGAGAAAAATATGAGAAAAAATTCTATCGATATTTTTATATCTAAGTAAAACAATCGGATTACTTCGCTATGGAACTCTTTACAACATAATTACTTATCAAGAGTATTTCGTTATTGCTACTAGGTATTGATAATTTTAGGACGATATTGCAAAAGTGTAACAGTTCTGTATATGATTATATCTACAAACGTTGAATTTACCTAGGAGTTAATGATCATGAGAAAGAACGTGTTGGCTGTACTCTCAGCCGTTGTTTTGATCTCTCTGTTCGTCTTCACCGGCTGCTCCAAGTCTGAAGCGAAAACCGCAACCCCGGCCCCTGCTGCAGCTCCTGCTGCCGCTGCTCCGGCCCCCGCCGCACCAGCTCCGGCTGCTCCAGCCGCTGTGGCTCCCGTAGCTGCAAAGTATGCCGATGGCATCTATTTTGCCGCCGATGATGCGTTCGCCTCTTCTGGCTGGAAGGAAACCGTCACCTTGACCGTCTCCGGTGGGAAGATTGTCAATGCAGACTGGAACGCAGTAAACGTAGCCGGTGGTGCTGACAAGAAGACCTACGACAAGGCTGGAAAGTACAACATGGTCAAGTTCGGAAAAGCCCAGGCCGAGTGGTACCAGCAGGCAGAGAGAGCCGAAGCATACCTGCTCAAGACCCAGGATCCTGCAGCGATCAGCTACAAGGACAGTGAAGGCCACACCGATGACATCGCCGGAGTCTCAGTCCATGTGAATGCGTTCTTTGAACTTGCAGCAAAGGCTCTTGCAGCCGGTCCTGTCGGCCGCGGTCCGTATGCCGATGGTGCTTACTTTGCAATCGATGCTGCCTACCCCTCCTCGGGTTGGAAGGAATACGTCTCCTTGACCGTTCTCAACGGCCGCATTGCAGCTGTCAACTGGAGTGCAGTAAACCGGAACGGGGATGACAAGAAGGCCTACGACAAGGCCGGAAAGTACAACATGGTGAAGTTCGGCAAGGCTCAGGACGAGTGGTATGTACAGGCTCAGAAGACTGAGGACTACCTGCTCAAGACCCAAGACATCAATGCCATCACCTACAAGGATGAGGCCGGTCATACCGACGACATCGCAGGGGTCTCCGTACACGTAAACTCCCTCTTTGATCTTGTCAAGAAGGCCCTGGACAACGGTCCTGTCGGACTCGGTCC
>JAAZAT010000214.1 GCA_012514185.1 Spirochaetales bacterium
TATCCATCTGAAAGTTGGTCGACATGGAGACCAACTTTCAGTTTCAACTGCCTCTCCACGCTTCCAATCGGTACGGTCAAGCTGTGCAACCCCAAGGTGAAAAACTCCTTTTTTCTTTTGACAGCACAACATCCTCGGCTATAGTAGTAGATGGTCAGTGATGTGTTCCCATGGAGGCAGTATGAAACCGAGAGACGAACGTACCATCTACTTCTGTCCTCGGTTTCATGTAAACTTTTACCACTCCTATCGCGGGGACACAGCCGATGAACAAGGATTCGGCAAGGACATACGCATCATCAGGAAAATCCTGGACGATTTGGAGAAGCTGGAAACAGAAGGCATTTCTGTCCACTGTGCCTGGGATTTCGACAATGTGTTCTCCCTTGGCCACATCATCCCCCGCCATGCACCTGATATACTGAATCGCATCAAGGACCGCGTTGCAACAGGTCGTGATGAGATCCATCTCATGTCCTGGAACAACGGACTGTTGAGTGCTCATACCCCTGAAGAGTTCAAACTGGCTGTCGAATGGGCGTTGAAGGCTCCTGATGGATCGGGCAACATTGATGTGTTCAGTGCTTGCACTTCCATTGTCCGACCCCAGGAGTGCATGGTCACCCCCTCTCATCTCAAGCTCTACAAGCAGCTGGGAATCGAGACTCTCTCAGTCTATTACAGCGCCATCCCGTTCAACGGATTCGGCTCATTCGTGCCAAAGCTTGGCATCGCGGAGCGCTATAATCCCCTGTTGTTGGTCGATGGGGAGAGAGGAGAGTCGATGCGGCTGCTTCCTGCCATCAATCAAGGAGACCTGGCGGAGTATGGCTTAAGTGCACGCCGCATGCTCAAGCGCATCAGAAGGAAACAGCTGAGCCTGGCAAAACCTACCGATCTCATCGTTCTTTTGGATATGGACGCCGATGACACATTCTGGGAGGGTTTCCTTCTCCCTCCCCTCAGCGTTGCCGCCCCTTCGTTCGCCGGGTTGTATCACCTCGTGAAAAGCATCGCAGGCCTTGGGTATGTATCATTCATCAAGCCGAGTGAGTATCTGGCAAACCATGAGAATGCGGGGACGATCACCTTCGCTCAGGACCTTGCCGACGGGGCCTTCGACGGCTTCGCCTCCTGGGCGGAAAAGTATGAAAACCATGTGCTCTGGACGATGGTGACACAAGGACGCACCTATTGGGATGCTGCAAAAAGCTGGGTTATTGCATCCAATCACCTCGATCCTTCCTCGCAGGATGATTTTCATCAATGGAGCGCGGTCCTTCCTCAAGCACTCCAAAAGCTTGCCATGCAAACCATGCGCACCAGGCTACAAGTCTTGAGCACCACGCATTTCGGCCTGTCTGCACCGGTGATGAATGTTCACCGCCTGCAAGCAGCCACCTTGCTGGCAGAGGATGCCATTACACAAGCAAGGATACTGCTTGAGCATGTCATGGGAGCTGGTGCTTCTGTTCCGGGTGACATCGAAATTCCTCATTGGAAGAGTAATCCCCTGCACTTGGAACCAAGTGTCGATGGAGCGCTTACGCTCCAAACACACTATGTACGTCATGTCATCAAAGCACCTTGGGTTATGTATGACAAGCTTGTGCACCGCAGTACCTCCATTGCCTTCAATGCCTCGATCGCCCAAGGCACCATCTCGCTGGGAGCAGGAGAATCAGCATCTGTACATTGGAGACGAACGGCCAGAATAGATGAACGATTACAAGTTCTCTGTCTCGATTGCCTGGTCGAGTACCCGTCCACGAAAGAGCACGGGTATGACAACGTAAAGGCCCAAAGGTTGGGACGAACCTGGGACGAGCGATGGAAGCAGGTAGCCCCGTGTGAAATCATAGCCTTTGAAACCATACCCCTTACCACTACCATCACTGTTTGGAAGGAGGATTTCGGTGGAGCAGTGAGCAGCTACCCCTTGGACTACTATGCCTATGGCGGAAATAAAGGCCTTTGCTCGATCAACAACCATGTCACCCCCAGTTGGATCGCCCTTTCCGACGGCTCTTCAGGCCTTCTCATCGCACAGAGCCATAAGCATCTGCATGGCTTTGCATTCTGCCCTTTACGGCAAACCATCACCGATGGAAAACAGACCATTACGGCCAATCCTTTCGGCACCTATTGGGGAGAACAATACACGTATCCGGCCAGGACCACGGGATGGGGGAGAACGGCCGCCTTGCTCACAGCAGAACACCTCCACTCCTCTGCACCCTCGTATGCAGGAGAGCAGGTACACTTCTCGCTGCTCCTGGCGACCTATCAAGGCAGCCGACCTCCCAAAGAGCTTTGCCTGACAGCCCGTGTATTTTCGGAAACAGGAGAGCTCCCATGATCGACATCCAAACCAACCAAGACAGCTTCATACTCTCCCATAACGAAGTTCCTGTGCTTCAACATTCAAAGAAAAGTCCATGCATCGGCATCGGACAGGGCAGCTGCACCATTACCATGCCCCATGGGATGTACCACATCAAAGACGAAAGTCTTTCTATGTGGAAGGAACCCTCTCGGTTCAGCGTTGACGAGAGTAAAACGAAAGAAGGCACGATACACATAACCTTTGGCGATCTGGTGAAATTGACAATCCATGAAGAGCCCTTCGGACTGAGAATCATACCCACGGTCCTTACATCCGAGGTTCCCAACCGCTTTCACATACGGCTTCCTCTCCTCCCTGAAGACCCTATTTTCGGCTGTGGAGAGCAGTTTTCCCATCTGGACCTCCGGGGAAAAATCCTCCCGCTTTGGGTGTCGGAGCCGGGTATCGGAAGGGGACCCAATTATGTAAAAGTGTTTGCAAACCTCCACTCGGGACGCGGAGGGTCGCAAGAGCACACCTACTTTCCCCAACCAAGCTTTGTTACGGCTGCAGGGCGGTGGGCGCTCATCCAGACCACGGCATTCTGCCGATTCGACTTTTCACAAAAAGACAGCTGCACACTGCTCTGCCATGACATCCCATCATCAATCTACGTTGGACAGGCTGGTTCAATTCCTACGGCTGTCGGAGCCTTGAGTTCACTTCTGGGCAGGCAGGAAATCCTGCCGGACTGGGCCTTCGACGGCATAATCCTTGGTCTGCAGGGCGGTCGATCCGTCGTGGAAGCGAAGCTCAAGCGGGCCCTCGATGCAGGCATACCTGTGACCGCAATCTGGTGCCAGGATTGGCAGGGCATCCGCATTACACCCTATGGCAAACAACTCTTCTGGAATTGGCAGTACGACCAGCAGCTCTATCCCGACCTTCCCCGTTTCATCGAAGAACTGCACGAACGGGGCGTCAAGTTTCTTGGATACAACAACCCTTTTCTCAGCACCGATGCACCGCTCTTTGCAGAGGGAGAACGCAAGGGCTATTTCATTCGCCAAAAACACTCTTCATTACCCTACATCACCAGTACGACGACTTTTCCCGTAGCCTTGGTGGATCTGTGCAACCCTGCGGCATGCTTGTGGTACAAGCAGATCATCAAGGAGAACATGCTGGCCATCGGACTTGATGGCTGGATGGCCGATTTCGGCGAGTATCTTCCTCCTGATGGAGAACTCTTCGACAACATGGACCCCTATCTGGAGCACAATAGATACCCTGTACGTTGGGCACAGCTTAACGCACAGGCAGTACAGGAGGCAGGGAAAGGCAATGAAATCGTCTACTTCTGCCGTTCAGGCTTTACCGGCAGCAGCAACAATGTCCCGCTGTTCTGGGCGGGAGACCAAGCGGTAAACTTCCTTGCCGACAGCGGCCTTCCTTCTGTTGTTCGGGCGGCCATCTCCTCTGCACTTTCGGGCATCGGGTACTGGCACTTCGATATCGGAGGGTTCTTCTCATTTGCCTGGATCAAGCGAAGCCGGGAGCTGCTGATGCGCAGCTGTGAAACAGCAGCCTTCACCGCTGTGATGAGAACACACGAAGGCATCAACCCAAGGGTAAATGCCCAGTTCGACGATGACCAAGAGATGTTGTCGCATTTTGCGAGGATGACACGTATTCACCAAGCGTTGCTGTTCTATCATCAGCATGTCAGCGAGCAGTATCAAAAAGAGGGAATCCCCCCGATTATGCCGGTCCTGGTCCAAAAGCATCGCGTAGCACAAGGCCAGTACTTCTATGGACAGGATCTGTTGGTTGCTCCTGTTCTGAAAAAGGGAGCAAGAAAGAGGCGTGTATGGCTGCCTGAAGGGAAATGGATACATTTCTTTACCGGGCAAGTGTACAATGAAGGCCGCTATGCCATCAGAGCTGACATCGGCTCTATTCCCGTTTTCATACGTTCAACAAGTCCCTTCCTGAATCTATTCAGGGAGATTGCACAGAAGGAGAGCATGTGATGGAGAAGAAAGAGAGGATGGTTACGTTTAAAACCCTTGTTTCCTATGGATTGGGAGACATCTACGGCGGCGGGGCCTTCATGATCGTGGGCATGTTGTTCCTCTTCTACCTCACCGAGGTGGTAGGACTCTCCCCTGCATTGGCCGGCCTGGTCTTCGGCATAGGAAAAGTATGGGACGCCGTATCCGATCCCCTTATGGGCTACCTTTCCGATAAGACGAAGTCGCGGTTTGGAAGGCGGCGGGTCTACTTTCTGGCCGGCATCGTTCCTATCACGCTCTCCTTCATCCTTCTCTGGCTGCCGATGAATTTTGAAACCCAAGCTGCCCTGTTTCTCTATTACAGCTTTGCATACATAGTTTTCGCCACCGTCTTCACCATGGTAATGATCCCCTACAGTGCACTCGCAGCCGAACTTTCAGGCGACTATAAAACACGCAACAAGCTCTCCGGCGCCCGTCTGTTCTTCTCAGGCTTCTCCTCCCTGCTTGCAGCCACCATACCCAAACTCATCATCGATTCGGCTGCAGGGCACCCCTCAACCGGATATGTGAACATGTCGGTGGCCTTCGGCATCTTCTTCGCCCTGCCTTGGCTGATCACCTACTTCGGGACCTGGGAGGACCCACAGGTGAAACAGCAGAGCGTATCGGCAAACTTCCTCAAGGAGTTCTTCACCATCTTCCGAAACCGTTCTTTCCGCATCCATATTCTGATGTACGTGTTTGCCTACAGTGCAATGGACCTGCTCATGGCTCTCTTCTCCTACTACCTCACCTACTACCTGAAACGTCCCAACCTCTACTCAGTAGCTATGGGAACGCTCATGGTAGTCCAATTGGTCATGATCATGGTGTATGTGCGCATTGCGAACAGCAAGGGCAAGCGACTTGCCTACCGGATGGGCCTGCTTATCTGGCTGACGGGCATGCTCTGTACGTTGGCACTCTCACCGACTTCGCCTGTCTGGATGGTTGCCTTGGTGTGCGCAGTAATCGGGTTGGGAACCTCTGCCGCCGTATTCATTCCCTACGCCATCCTGCCTAATGTCATCGATGTGGATGAACTGATGACCGGCAGCCAGCGCTCAGGGGTGTATTCAGGTGCAATGACCCTGACACGAAAGCTTGTACAGGGTGCGTTGGTAATGCCCCTGATCGGCCTGTTCCTGCAGATGGTTGGCTTTGTATCCAATGCCGAGCAGACACCTCAGGTATTGTCGCGATTCTTCCTATTCTTCATCGGCGGCCCTGCCCTCTTGATTCTTGCCGGTATCATTGCAGCCTCATGGTTTGAACTGAGCCCGAAGAACAGTGAAATAGTTGCAGCAGAACTTATCCGCCTCCGCTCTGGTGGAAGACTCGAGGATGCTGCAGACGAAGTGAAGGCAATCTGCGAGAAGGTGTCGGGAAGGAAGCACGAGCAGTGTAATTGGTAGAAGCAGAACACAGCCTTACACCAGTTTCCTCACCACCCTTCGGTACAGGATGAACATGCCTGCCGAAGAAGTAGCCAAGGAAGTGAGGAACCAAGCAACCGAACCCTGCAGTGCATACCGAGCCAGCCAATAGGACGGAAACAAGCTGAACAGATACTGCCAGGAAGAGTGGAGGAAAAACGGTACGGGAAGCCCGATCATAAGCAGACCTGAGAGCTTGCCCATCGCCATTCCCTCCACCTTGTTCCGTGAGCAGGAAAAGAGAAAAAGCGACACTGAGAATCCGCAAAGCGACGACAGCATACTCGTCCCTGCAAGTATGAAACCATTCCATGGTGTCAGACGGAAAAACCCAATCAGGAGCATGGAAGCCAAAGCTGAAAAACCTGCAGGCAAACCCAGTCGGGATATCAAGTATCCGCGTGTTTGCAGCGGGGTGACAGAGAGGTACCGAGTCAGGCCCTGCTCATGTTCATCAAGCATGACCATCGCCGCTGCAAAACAGAGCATATAGGGAGCGAGCAGGATCAAGAGCAGGTCGAAGAGTCGATAATAGGGCTCTAGAACTGCATCAACTACCAAAGAAGAGCAGAGAATACGTTCAAGTGCCGGAACAGCGAACCGAAAGAAGAAGCCGGCCAATACCGATGCCAGTGAGACTGCCACCAGCATCCCATCGTTGCGTATCTGCCTGAGGAGCATAGTAAACGAAATAAAAATAGCTCTCATGCCTTTGCTCCTCCCAAGGTTGAGAAATATGTTCTTGTCTCACGAATGGCCAACCAGACAAACAAAAGAGTCCACAGCAGCAAGGAGAGAGATGCAAACAGGACATGGTCGCCGCTCATGCACAATTCAATCAGGCTGCAGCCAGGGTGCATCAAGAAAATCGGAGCACTATTGCCAAAGAGGTAGAAACCGGCAGGGACAGTGATTAACAGTTCACACGGTGCTGTATACAGCAAGAATTGATTGAGCGTATGGGCCTTGGTTGCCAACACCAATCCAAGAGAAGTAAAGAGGCAGGAGCCGAACACGATGGCAAGGCCGAACCTCATCGGATGGTCCAGGATGCCGCCCACCTTCGCAAGCAACAGTGCAACAAGGGTGGAGATGACGGCCAGAGAACAGAGCTTGGCGAGTACATACTCCTGGACCTTCACCGGAGAAACGATGATGCTGTGCAGCGTATGCTCCTCCTTCTCGAACTGTAAGATTGCCCCCATGAAAAACAGTCCGAGCATGGTTGGATCGGAGAATACCATTAAAACGGCGACATAGCCTTTCCACTCTTCGGGCAGGAGTTGCAGGATAGCAATGTACATCAGGACAAAGATGCCGTAGAGCAGATAAAACCCATACTTGAATTGGAATCTGATATCACCGCGTACCAGAGCGACGAACCTCATTGGAGTTTCCTCCCTGTCAATTCAGAGAAAATATCGTTGAGCGTTGGTTCGCTTGAGTGGATGCTCAGCAGCCGGTTCTCCTGCAACACGCGTTGCAAACAGGAATCGTTTGCCGTCTCTGCCAATACCGAAGTACCCTGACACTCTTGAGCGTTCTCTCTGTAGCTGTACGTTATGGTCGCAGCCCCACGACTCATGATCAAATTCCTGGGAGTGTCGAGGGCGCAAAGCGTGCCATCGACAATGAAAGCCACCCTGTCGCAGAGCTCGGTTGCATCGTACATATTGTGGGTGGTAAGCACGATGGTGGTGCCTGATTTGCGTTGCTGCAGTATCAGGTCCTTCATCACACGCGCATTGGAAGGGTCAAGCCCTGACGTCGGCTCATCCAGGAACAATAGGGAGGGAGCGTGCAGCAGGGCTTTGATGAAATTAAGCCGCGACTTCATACCTTTTGAGTAATCCATGACTTTCTTATCAGCCTCATTCGCAAGACCCACCGACTCCAACAACGGCTCAATCGGAAGTGAATGCCTGTACAGGGAGGCAAAATAGCGAAGGTTCTCTCGACCGGTAAGTTTTTCAAACAGGCTGGGTACCTCAAAATCCACACCTACGTGTTCATAGAAATCCGAGTTCCGCTTTTTGGCTTCTGTCTGGTTGACCACTACACTGCCTTTGTAGGTCGGAATCAATCCGGTAAGGATTTTCTGCACCGTACTTTTTCCCGCTCCTGAAGGCCCGAGAAAGCCAAAGATCTCCCCTGGTTTGACGGCGAAATTCATTGACTCGATGAAAGGCTTCCTGGTGTAGCTGAAGTTGAGATTATCGACCGTTATCATGAGTTTCCTCCAAAAGCTGAGAGACAATTCCTGTAAGCAGGAGCTGCAAGGCTTCGTCGAACACAGCTGCACCAATCTCTGCCTTGTGCAGCATGGTGAGAAATATTGCACGCAAGGCTGCACTGAAGACCTGAATCCTGTCTTCATCAATCGAAACAGGGAGCAGAGAGAGAAATTGTTCCATATTCAAGTCATCGAATTGCATATGCTCTTGGACTATGTGAGCAGGAAGCTTTCTCATCAGCAGCTCTATATCGCGATTCTGGATCATCGTTGCCAAAAACGAACCATCCACCCGCTTGAAAAGCGAGTACAGGAGGCATACAAGGCTCTCAGTGTCGATGGACTCCTTTTGTTCCAAGCCAGAGAGCAAGTCTGCTTGTATGTCGTTATGGAAGTCCATCAAAACATCGAAAAAGAGCAGTTCCTTGGAAGCATAGAACAAGTAAAACGTCCCCTTGGGAATATGTACGCGCTTTACCAGTTCGTCCACGGTAGTCTTTTTCATTCCCAGTGTCTGCAAGCACTGCCTTGCTTCCATTTTCAGCTGTTCCCGAATGGTTTCTCGTTCCTGTACAGAGAAGGCTTTTGGCATTTCGACCTCATTAAAAACATTTGACTAAAACAATATTTATAGTCAAACAGAGAAAAAGGCAAGTAGCTCACCCTACCTGGATATGAATATCAGCTTAGCTTTCACCGAATACCCTGGCTCAGGAAGCAATGTACTTCTGGTTACGGCTGTTTGGCTTGTCGGGAATTGTCATCCTCAATCGTCCTGAATTCAGTAATGGCTTGAGTAGCGACGACCTGAAATACTCGCGATGTGCGATTCCGATGAACGCTTGCATTTCTTCTCTTGTCCTTGGAATCGTACAATAATCCAAGAGCAAATTCAGCCTAGAGAGACCATTCCTCAGATTGCCTCCAGTTGGGCAACCATTGGGATCAGCGCATTACACCACCATATTCACCTTCGGTACCGTCCAACAGTGGAAGTCCGGCAGGTATTCAAACACGGTAATCGATGCATAATCGATGCTGAAAAGGTGTCTTCGGTATGCTGGAAGGCCCAACACCGAGCAGAGA
>JAAZAT010000130.1 GCA_012514185.1 Spirochaetales bacterium
CGAAAATCGTCAAGCTGAAGATTGAACGGGCACGGCTTGAAGGCAAAACCCTGATAGGGTCGATCGATATTCACGACAGCCGATATGGATCGCTGTGGACCAATATCGGCAATGAGTTTTTGGAACAACTGGGTGTCGGCTGGGGGGATCGACTGCAGGTCATGATCACCAAGGATGGACGAATCGTGTACGGCTACCATCTTCCCTTGTGCAAGGCATTCACCGATGTACAAAAAGGGGAGCCGCTGATTTACGTAAACAGCCTGCTCAAGCTCGCAGTTGCCGTGAATCAAGGAAGTTTTGCATCAACCTATCAAATAGGCACAGGTGAAGGCTGGAAAATTACGTTTTCGGTGGTATGATGACACAAGCATTTGTTACTCAGGAGGTTAGCATATGAATACATCGAAAGGTTTGCAGCCGGTAAAGGCGGTGGTTGTAATCGCCATCGGGGCTGCTCTGTATGGAGTTGGCGGCCTGATCAGCATTCCGGTGTTTGCCAATACCACCATCAAGCCGGCAATGGCCATCTTGGCACTCTTTGCGGCGGTGTATGGACCGGTCATCGGCTTCTTGGTCGGTTTTCTCGGTCATCTGCTCACTGACCTTTTTGCAGGTTGGGGTGTATGGCTTACTTGGGTGCTCGGCAGCGGCATTGTGGGCGCAGCCATCGGCCTGTTCGGGAGAATGACCGACCATACTATTGAAAAAGGGGAGTTGAAGAAATCGGCGATCGGGCTGTTCATCCTGCTCTCATTCCTGGGGAATTTCATCGGGTACATGATCAGCGCCATCCTTGATTACCTCATTTTCACCGAGCCCATGGACAAGGTGATCACCCAGCAGTTGATCATCGCTTTCTCCAATACCATCGTCATCGCAATCCTTGGCACCCTGCTTCTCATGCTCGTTGTGAGGCGCAATGTGAGCAAGATGAATCTACAGAAGGACAACGAGGCATAAAGGAGTACGGCAAGGCCTTGCGGCCTTGCGTGCATGCATGCAAGAAGATCTCATCGTGTTCAATGACTTCAGCTTTACCTATCAGGCCCAGACGGAAGCCACGCTGAAACATATCAATCTACGGATCGGCAAAGGGGAGAAAGTCCTGATCGCCGGTCCGTCCGGCAGTGGAAAAAGTACGCTTGGGTACTGCATCAACGCCCTCATCCCCCACGCTTTCAGCGGGACGATGGAGGGCAGCGTTCTTGTATGCGGCTTGGATATCGAACAGGCCGACATCTATGCTGTCAACCAGAAGGTCGGGACGGTGATGCAGGACACCGATGCCCAATTCGTCGCCCTCAGTGTAGCCGAAGATATCGCCTTTTCCTTGGAAAACCAGTGCATGAATCAGCAGGATATGCGAACTTTGGTAACCAACATGGCCCGTGTGGTCGATATGGAGGCTTTTCTCTCCCAGAGTCCGCAGCATGTGTCCGGGGGACAGAAGCAACGAGTCTCGTTGGCGGGTGTGCTGGTTGATGATGTCGATGTCCTGCTCTTCGATGAGCCGCTGGCCAATCTTGATCCGGAAACCGGAAGAACCGCCATTGCCCTGATCGATGAACTGGCCAGGACGACCGATAAGACGATCATCATCATCGAACATCGACTTGAGGATGTGTTCTCCTGTCCCGTGGACAGGATTCTGGTGATGCAGGACGGCGCCATCGTCTCTGATACCACGCCGAACGACCTGCTTGCCACCACCCTGCTTCCTTCCTTGGGCATTCGCGACCCGCTCTACCTTGCCGCCTTGCGTCTGGCCGGCTGCGACCTCTCAGGTCTTGGCGATCTCAGCAATCTTGATGCAATGCCGGTGGAGCGCTGTTCCGGGCTTCTGAAGGC
>JAAZAT010000254.1 GCA_012514185.1 Spirochaetales bacterium
CATTTCGACCTTGCCAACAACTATGGACCACCGGCCGGCAGTGCAGAAACCCGCTTTGGCAGGATGCTCGCCGACCAATTCGGCTCCTATCGCGATGAGATGATCATCTCCACCAAGGCAGGCTACTACATGTGGCCCGGCCCCTACGGGGAGTGGGGAAGCCGCAAGTACCTGATCGCCAGCTGTGATGCAAGCCTGAAGCGCATGGGCCTTGAGTATGTGGACATTTTCTATCACCACCGCCCCGATCCCAACACCCCGCTTGAGGAGACGATGGGAGCCCTCGCCCAGTTGGTCAGGCAGGGAAAGGCGTTGTATGTAGGAATTTCCAACTACCATAGAGCCGATGCGGTAAAGGCCATGGCATTGCTCAAGGAGATGGGGTGTCCCTGTGTACTCAATCAGGTCCGTTACTCCCTGCTCGACCGATGGGTCGAGGACGACCATCTGTTGGATGGCATGAAAGGCGAGGCGGGAACCATCTGTTTCTCACCGCTTGCCCAAGGCCTGCTCTCCAACCGCTACCTCGATGGCAGCATCCCCCCCGACTCCCGGGCGAGTAAAAGCTATTTCCTCAAGCCTGAGACGATTACTAAGGAGCGGGTGGAGCTTCTCAACGGTTTGAACGCCATTGCCCGGGAACGTGGGCAGAGCTTGTCAGAGATGGCAATTTCCTGGCTTCTGGTGGACAAGCGGGTCACCAGCGTTCTTATTGGAGCAAGCAGTGCCGAACAGCTGAAGGTGAATCTGAAGGCTGTAGAGAAAGAGCCTGCATTTACCAAAGAGGAACTTACAGTAATCGATGCACTATGCAAGAGGTGGAAATAAAACTATGGGTGCATATGCCGCTGAAGTCGATGCCTACATCATGCAATTCGATGATGAGAAACAACGAAGGTTGCAGAGTATCAGATCCTTGGTTCACGACCTGGTGAGCGATGCAAGCGAGTGCATTTCATGGAGAATGCCCACTTTCAGGCTCGCCGGAGGTGGCCCCATCATCCAGATTGCAGCATTCAAGAACCATATCGGACTCTATCCCGAGCCCGAGGCAATCGAAGCGTTCAAAGCCGAGCTTTCAGGCTTTCCTACCAGCAAGGGAGCGATCCAGCTTCCGCTTGACCGCCCCCTGCCCCTGGATCTGATTCACAAGATCATTGCTTACCGGCTTAGGCTGCTGCGTGGCTAGACTGAGCCGATAGCTTCTGTGAAAGTATGGTAGAACGCTACCAGTATCAGAAGCATACATACTATGAATACTCATGAAGGGAGAACACCATCGATACCGTATTTTTTGCTGTCGTAACGAAAGGAAAAGCCAATGCCTTGTTGCATAAGGCACAGGAGTTGGGGGCGCGTGGAGGTACAATTTTCCTTGCAGAAGGAACCACGCGGTCGAGATTTTTGAACAAGGTGAACCCTGCCCATGCCCACAAGGAACTGGTGATGATTGGTGCAGGGCAGTCTTTGTCCGCCAGCTTGCATGAGATGGTCTTTCAGACATTCAAGTTTTATAAACGGCGCAAAGGGATTGCTTTCTCCATCCCGTTCAAGCATTGGGAGAGCACAGCGGAGAATCCTTCTTCCAACCAGGAATCCGGGGATGGCTATTCTGCCATTATCACCATTGTGAACCGGGGCCGGGGCGTTGAGTGCGTCCAGGCAGCACGAAAAGCCGGTGCCAGAGGCGGGACGATAGTACACGGCCATGGGGCCGGCATCCCGAAGGAATACTTTTTCCCTTTGAGCATTGAACCCCAGAAAGATATGGTGATCATCCTATCCAAAAAGGAAACATTGCAATCGATCAAGGACAGCATCCTTGTGTCAATGAACTTGGCAGAGCCCGGTAACGGGATTCTCTTTATCCTCCCGGTCCTCAGGACCAGCGGCTTGTTTGAGAACCGGATGGTTGAGCAGAGGGGGGCCGGCTCATGAATCTCCTGTATGCCAAAGGCAAGGAAGTCCTGCACTCCCTGGTTCCTCTCGTGTTGGTTGTCGTTGTCCTGTGTTTTACCATCATCGAAGTAGAGACGGACATATTTGTCCGCTTCTTGGTTGGAAGTGCGATGCTTCTGGTGGGGCTGACCCTGTTTTTGTGGGGAGTCGAGCTATCCATGAATCCAATCGGGATCTACATGTCCAATGAGGTCGCCACCTCCAAGACCTTTTTCGGTGTTGTGGTTTTAAGTTTCCTGTTGGGATTTTTGATCACTGTCGCCGAACCCGACCTTCTCATTCTCGGCTCTCAGGTGGAAGAGGCGTCGGGATCTACGCTCTCAAGCACATTCATCGTATACATGGTATCCCTCGGAGTCGGCTTGCTCGTTGCACTGGGCATTGTCCGCCTGCTCAGGGACAAGCCTTCGCTTAATATATTTTTGCTGATAACCTATCTCGTTATTCTTGCCTTGGCTTTCCTTGTCTCTGAAGAGTTTCTTGCTATTTCGTTTGATGCGTCAGGTGCAACCACCGGAGCCTTGACGACGCCTTTCGTATTGGCTTTGACCCTTGGGCTTTCCCAGGCAAAAGGCGGCAAGCATGCTGAGGAAAACTCGTTCGGCCTGGTTGGCATCATGAGTGCCGGGCCGATCTTGGCTGTCATGAGTATTTCATTCATAACCGGCCAACATCATATCCATGGAGAGGCCTCTGCATTTGTTCCCTCCACCGGCATCCTTGCTCCGATTTTGGAATCGATTCCTGCAACGTTTGTTGAGTCACTGGTTGCGCTTTTCCCGATCTCCCTTTTGTTCTTCCTGTATAACGGATTCAAATTCAAGCTGCCACGAAAAGAAGTCATGGGAATTGTCAAAGGCCTTTTTCTTGTGCTCATCGGCCTTGTGCTGTTTCTTGATGGTGTACACGCTGGATTCATGGATATGGGCAGGGTGCTCGGCATGCAAATTGCCTCGATGGATACGAGACTTCTGATAGCAACGGGTTTCGTGTTTGGTTTGATCGTCGTGTTGATGGAGCCAGCGGTTCACGTACTGGGAATCCAGATCGAGGAAGTAACCGCAGGTTATATCCCCCTAAGCCTCATTCGTCTGACCCTCTCGCTGGGAGCAGCCATCGCCATTTCGCTTTCCATGGTCCGAATCACGGTGCCCGAGGTAAAACTCTGGTATTTTTTGCTTCCCGGTTTCGCCCTTGCCCTGCTCTTGTCGTTTCGATGCAATCCTGTCTTTGTCGGCATCGCTTTCGATGCCGGAGGTGTCGCATCGGGGCCTATGATGGCAACGTTTATCCTGGCTTTTGCACAAGGAGCAGCCTCGGTCGTCCCGACAGCCGATGTGTTGGTGGATGGGTTTGGAGTAATTGCCATGGTTGCAATGACCCCTGTTTTTTCCATCATGCTGTTGGGAACAATATTCAGGCAAAAGAAAGCCAAGCATAGCACGCAAGAAATTCCCATGGTGAAGATGGCAGCCGCTTTAGAAGAAAAAGCTGTTGACCACACATGCATACTCGTGGTTGTCAATCGCGGTTTTGCCGCCGAGGTAGTCGACCTTGCCCGAAAACATGGAGCAGCCGGTGCCACCATCCTGCATGGAAGAGGCAGTGCTGAAGAGAGTGCAGCAAGAATTCCCTTCATCAATGTGGAACTGCAACCCGAACGGGAGATGGTATTGCTCATTACCGCAGCGGGCATCAGCAGTCTTATTGCAGAGCAGCTGATGCTCGAGCGGCAGAGGATTTTTGAAGGCTTTCTCCTGGTCTACAGTACTGGCGGCGAAGCTTTCATCAAGACATACCCGGAAGGCTGAGACGTTATGCCTGCCTTTCATCAAGCAATGCCAAAACTGCATCACGGAGGAAGGCTGCTTTTCCCAGGTAGAAGGCATTGAAGCGCTCATCGTCCACGTACATGCGAACCAGGTTTGCATGCGCCTCCGCATTGTATGAGGGCCAGGTGTAGGCAAGCCATTGCTTGTGCATCATGGCCACCTGCCGGGCAAGCGGTGAACGGCAGTCGCCGCTCTTTTCTGCTTCAACGAGCTTCTCCAGCAACAAGGTGCTCAGCTCTTGCATCTCGTTGAAGGTCTTCTCATCCATGCCCATCATCTGCGCATTCGACTTGGCCACCGTCTCCTCTCCATACCGTGTTCTGATTTCTTTCCCAAACTTCTTCTCATTCTCCTCAACCAGGCTCTTTTTCAATCCTTCAAACCGCTCTTTGTCTGTCATGGTTGTTTCTCCTCTCTGTTCAGCGATGGTAGTTTCCAAGGTGTGCAACAGGTTGTCCAAGCGGCTTCGCTTTGCAAGCAGCCGCTGCCTCTGGTCCTCCAAGGCCTGCACGATTGAGAACCCGGAATCCTCCATGATGGCCTTGATGGTTGCCAGGTCGAAGTCCAGCTCGCGATAGAAGAGAACCGTCTGCAACCGCTTCAAGTCTTCTTTCGAATAGAGCCGATACAGCTGTTGCCTGTCCCGCTTGGGACAAACAAGACCCAGCTCGTCATAATAGCGCAGCGTCCGCTCGGAAACCGAGGAGAGCTGTGCGACTTCTCCAATGGTGTAGTCCATGTGCACCTCCATGCATGGCTATACACCCTCACGTTACGTGAGGGTCAAGACCCGAGCACTCCTTTTTTTTACGTTTCTGAAAAACGAGCTTCGTACAGGCCTTTATCAAAAACACGATAGCCGTGCTTTCCTGCGCGCTTTGCCTGATACATCGCCCAGTCGGCATACTCGATAAGTTCGAACAAGTTTACCGTGTCACGGTTGTAAACGGCAAACCCGACGCTGCAGCTGACAGCAAGATCCCCTGCGGCGGTAAAAATCGGTGCATCGGTGACATACTGCTCGAATTTGTGATACAGC
>JAAZAT010000179.1 GCA_012514185.1 Spirochaetales bacterium
ACCGGTGGGAGTTTGAGAGCCTGTCAGCCTTCTTCACTCCCTTTGTAAAAGTATCGGCCGGGCTGCACCGTTTCAATCTCCAGCAGAACTATACCACCACCTTGGTGGAAGAAATCAGGCCGAGCATCGGCATGGAGGTCGGCCTGAAGATTGGAAATGCCCGTTGGTGGGTGGTCGGCAATACAAGCTATCATCCACGGCTTGCAGTGGCCCTCTACTATGTGTTCCATGCTGATTCGATTACCACCGTGGAGTATTTCAAACCTCACACCGGCCCCTGGATTGTTATGGCCGGAATCGTGCTCGATATCGACCATGACCTCACTTGATCGCAAGGAACGATTTAAGCGTCTGTCCATCCAAGCCAAGGGAGAACTCCCACGTGTTGGGGCCGAGAAGACAGGCAACTTGGGCGAAGGGTCGGAACGCAACCGAGGGGCCTCCGAGAACCATGTTTGCAGTCAGTCTGGCGGCTGCCGCCCAGGTTCCTTCCCAGATCAACGTGTCCGCATTCATATACCAAGCGCTTTGGGCGGTAATTTCCAGTCCGGCTCCGGTCAAACCTCCATACGGTATGGGGGCATCGAAGAGCCCAAGCGGCAGCCGGATGGAGGCAGAGAGGCGAAGTTTGCCGTTTCCACTTTGCAGCGGCTTGAAGGAGAACAATGCATAGTTGTTTCCAATATCCTCCGAGTTCGTCCCGATGGCATCCACAACAAAACGGAACATCGCCGAGCTATCGAGGAGGCGCACCTGCATCCCCATCGATCCAAAGAGGATCGGAGCGTTCACCCCGCTTTGCAGCATTGCACCACCGCTGGCGGTGAAGCCGGAGGGTCCGAAGAAATCCATGGTCCGGCTGTTGCGCTTTTGCAGGGTATACCCAAGCACGGTTGAGCCGGTTGTGGTTATGCCTGTCGGGTCCCATATCAGGGAGATCTGGGGTTTGATGCTCAGAGCCTGAAAATGGGAGTACCCGGTCCAGGAGAGAAGAGGCACTACGGCGGCAGCATAGGCAGCACTTTCATACAAATCTTTGGTGCTATTGTATTGGTTCAAGGACAAGCCCAGTGCAAGTGCATAGGTGGATGCATCGTATTGATAGTTGATGTCGGCCAAGAGTTTCACCCCCCGGATGGACCAACCGAAGCTGCCGACCAGGCTGTGCCTGCGAAGCAGGCTGGTTGCGTGGAACCAGACTCCTGGCTGAAACTGATTTGCCTCGACGAATGGAAACGGCAAGGCAAGGTTGAATTGCAGGTTGTCGTAATAGGGAGATGCCTGATACACAAAGGTTTCAGCAGAGGATGCAACAGTGAGCGGGTCCCGGAGGGAAATCGGGCTGTCAAAAGAAGATTGAAGTACTGTTTTCTTTACTGCAACACCTTGCGGGGTATATGTTTCATAGAAGAGTTCATCCGCTTGCACAGAGGCTGAGTACACTCCCACACTGTCTGTGTGGACTAGCTGTATGGTGCCTGTTTCAGGGTTGATTCGGTAGAGTTCCAGTTCCTTGACAAAGAGTATCGAGTCATCTTCTGCAAAGGAAGGTGCACACAGTTCATCGGCGGTCGGACCCGCCAGCAACAACGGCTCTTTTCCATCCTCAAGCAGATACAGGGAGGAATTTCCATCCTCCAATGCAAGATATGCAAGTTTCGAGCCATCCTTGTTCAAGACCGGGTCCACATAACTGACCCGTTCTTTCGAGGCCAGCGTGATTATGTGCAGAGTGTCGGTTTTAACTTCCACCAAGTCATAGAAACTGCCGTTGACCCGGCTGGCGACGATGCGCGATTCATCACCGCTGATGGCAGGCTGCACCAAGCGCTGTGCCTTGGTAAGTCTTGTTGCCTTGCGTGTTGCAAGATCGAGCAGGTACAGGTCGCTGTAGCTGACTGCAGCCATGGCAAGCGAGGACGGATCTTTGCTATCGGCCCATAATGAGGAAAAGACCGCCTTATCGGTTCCAAAGGAGATGGAAGAGCCCCCGTCGAGGCTCAAGTCCATCAGCTTCTCTGCCGAGCCGTCGGTTGCATACCGAAAGAGCGCTCTTCCCTCATAAGGGCTTTGTACATACCCGACGAGGCCGATAGATGTGTGGGATGGGAGATATCGGTCACCCTGCATTGGACCGCCGAACAGAGGCTCGGAGGATCGCTCGATCGCCTGGGCTTCTTGCAGCGCGAGCGAGAACAGCTCGTTTGCAGAGTGGCCGGTCACCTTTTTGAAAGCAGGAGAGAGACCGAAGAAAGGAAATGCTGCAAAGCGGCGGTTGATCGCGGCATATGCAGAGCTTCCATACTGACGGGTGAGGTAATCGACCATAAGGTACCCGGTTACATAGATACGGTTGGAGGGGTTGAATGGACCGTTGTAGGCTCCTTGTGAGAGCGACCACAGGGAGTCTTGGGCCAAGGATGCCTGGTAGATCCTGGCAAACTTCAGCGAGTCTCCCCTTCCACCATGTTCTACAAAGGCTGTCTCTGCATAGGTGGTGATTCCTTCTATCCACCATCCAGGCATGAAGACGGTACTCATGGCAGTCACGCCGGGGCCGAGAAACCGCAAGAATTTCGCAGGGCCAACGGGAGCTGTCAGGTGTATATAGTGGGTCAGCTCATGAATGAACAGGCTCTTCAGCCAGTCCTGGGTTCGAGAGCCGAGGAATCGGTCCTCGGGGCTGGTCACATAGAGGTAGACTGCAGAGGGAAAGTTTATGTAGTAGCCATTTGCAAAGGCTGTATTGGAGGTGATGATTACAGGAACCTTGACTGAAGGAGTATGCAAGAGAAAGGAGGCAAGCTCTTCAAACACTTCGTCGGCGAACACCGAAACGTGCTGAGCATATGCTACATCTTCCTCTTCAAAGATGATGCGCGTGTGTTCGGTCTCTATCTGTTGGTAGGATGCAGCAGAGAGAGAACAGGATAGGATCAACAGTATTGGTAGTAAGTTTTTACAGCGAGCCATGACAAACTCCTCGCCCTACTGTACTGCAAACTGCATCGGCAGTAAAGAAACACGTACAAATCAGAAGCGTCGATGGATTGATCGATTACATGAAAACCCCCGCCTTTGAGGCAGGCGGGGGAAGATGGTCTTGCAAGGTCGCTTACGCGATTGGATGAATCCAACCCTTCGGGGCTTCGAGTCTTCCCATCTGGATACCGGTAAGGGTGTCGTACAGCTTCTGGGTGACCGGACCCATCTTTTCCATGCCGCTGGGCATCGTGATCACGCCTTTGCTCGTGGTAATCGACCCGATGGGAGAGATGACTGCTGCAGTACCGCACAGTCCGCCTTCAGCAAACTCGGCGACTTCCTCAAGCGGAATCGGCCTCTCCTCGGTCTCGAGGTGGAGAATCTCCTTGGCGACATACATCAACGAACGGCGGGTGATCGACGGCAGGATCGAAGGGCTCTTGGGTGTCACCACCTTGTTGTCCTTGGTTACGAATATGAAGTTCGCCCCACCGGTTTCTTCGACGTAGGTCTGTGTTGCAGCATCGAGGTAGAGGTTCTCTGCAAACCCGTTCTTGTGTGCTTCGTGTCCTGCATAGAGGCTCATTGCGTAGTTCAGGCCGCCCTTGATATGCCCGGTGCCGCGGGGAGCCGCCCGGTCGAATCCACTGACCTGCAGCCTCAACGGCTTGATCCCGCTCTTGAAATAGGGCCCGACCGGGGTGCAGAACATCCTGAAGGTATACTCCGGGGCGGGAGCAACCCCGATGACCGGGCCGCTTCCGAAGAGAAACGGCCTGATGTAGAGGGTGGCTCCGCTGCCGTAGGGAGGCACGTAGCCAAGATTGGCTTTCACCAGCTTGTCCAAGGCATCGACAAAGCGGTCCTGGGGGAACGGAGGCATCAAGAGCCTGAGGGCGGTATCATACATGCGTTGGGCATTGAGATCGGGACGGAAGGCTACAACCTTCCCATCGACGGTCGTATATACTTTGAGGCCTTCAAAACAGGTCTGTGCGTATTGTAGGACCCCTGCACTCTCGCTGATGGTTACATTGGCATCCTCTACCAGCGCCCCATCATCCCACTGGTCGTTCTTCCAGTACGAGACATACCGACTATCGGTCTTGGTGTAGGAGAAACCAAGACTGCCCCAATCAATGTTTTTCTTTTGCATACGCTGTTCCTTCGGCAACGATGAGCCTTGTGTACTTGTATTGCGGGCTATTGTACAACTTCGTATACATTTCGTCTATTTATATGCAGAACTTTTGCATAAAACTGACTCTTGCTGCGTGTCCAAGCAGCCTCGAATCACTGGAAATGTTGATTTTCTTGCCATATGCACAGCTTTCAGCCGCTTTATTAGTACATCCTGACAAAGGAATAGATCACCCTGTCGAACAACGCCCTACCCTTTCACTGCCCCGATCATGACGCCTTTGACGAAAAAGCGCTGGAGGAAGGGATAGAGAATGATGATGGGAAGCGTGCTGGTGATGATCACCGCACTCTTGATGGAAATTGCAATCGTGCTCTTGTCGCCCGAACCGGCTGCATCGCCGACCATGCTGGTGCCGGTGACGATGTTGCGAAGAAAGAGCATGACCGGAAACTGGCTGCTCTTGAGGTAGATGAGACCGTGGAACCAATCATTCCAGAAGAAGACTGCGGTGTAGAGTCCTACGGTGGCCAAGGCGGCGGTGGAAAGCGGCACTATGATAAGGACCAGAATGCCTTTGTAGTCGAGCCCGTCGATGATGGCCGCCTCTTCAAGATCCACGGGAATCGATTTGAAGAAGTTGATCAGCAAAATCAGGTTGAACTGGTTGATCGCAAACGGAATCAGCATCGCCAGGGGGGTGTTCGTCAAGCCGAGCGAAGAGACCAGCAGGTAGTTGGGTATCAGGCCGCCAGAGAAAAACATCGAGAAAATCACCAGGCGCATGACGACTTTCACCCCCTTGAGCCGTGTCTTGCTCAACGGGTAGGCGAAGAGAATCATCAGCGTCAGACTGATCGCCGTTCCTCCCACGGTGTAGAAAACTGTATTGCCGTACGCCTTGAAGAAGTTTGGATAGGAAAAAATCTGGATGTACGACTGAAGGTTCAGTCCTTTGGGTATGAGGAACACCTCATTCTGGATGATTGCCTTCGGACTGGAGATGGAGAGGGCCAGCATGTACAAGAATGGGATCAGGCAGAGGGCCAAGGTGAGAACCATCACGAGGTAGATGACAAAGGAAAAAAGCAATGAGGAGGGGCTTCGATAGGTCTTCATGCTAGTATATCCCCTCCGAGGTGAGTCTCTTGCTCAACGCATTGGAGGACGAGACCAAGATGACTCCGATGATGCCGCTGAACAGCCCGATAGCTGTGGCGTAGGAGTAGTTTTGGTTGGCGAGCCCGGTGCGGTAGACCAAGGTGTCGATGATGTCGCTGACCATGCTGTTGTCCGGGGTATAGAGCAGAAGGACCTTCTCAAAGCCAAGGGAGAGAAGCCTCCCAACGCTGATGATCAGCATCACCATGATGGTGGGCATGATGGAAGGGATGGTGACATAGAAAATCTGCTGGGTGCGGCTGGCACCGTCGATGGTGG
>JAAZAT010000134.1 GCA_012514185.1 Spirochaetales bacterium
ATATCTGATCCGACGAGAACGTAGCTACCCGACGTTTGTGCCGAAGAAAATGAAAGAAATGGGATTTTCAGCCCACTTGAATCCACGAGACACGGGCCGACCTGATGGAGAAGAAGTCTGCATCGTAATCAACACCGACCCACCCGACCAGCACGTCGTCCCGTGGGTCGATGATGGGGGCGTACCCGGTAAGGTACGTACCCCAGATCGGGTCTTCTTCAATGCCGCTTGCCTGTATGCGCTCAGTCTCATACACCTTGCGTTCCGTCGGATTCAGCGGGTCCTGGCTCCCAAAGGGAGAGAAGAACTCGCTCTGTGGCTCTTCGCCGTCCAGTACATAAGCATTGGTCTTGTCGTCGATGTACTTTACAGTATAGATGAACGTGGTATCGGTCTGTTTCCTGATCGCCCTCAAGACTGAATTAGTCTCGAGGTAATACAGGTAGGAGGGATCGTCGATGCTTAGGGAAGGAGACTCTGAAAGCATGCGGTAGGACTCAATGTCCTGCACCAGGAATGAAGCTATACTGACTGCGATATCGATCGCCTTGCTCTGTGTCTCTTCAATGAGAATTTTCTTTACATTCTCAAACACATAGTACGCTGGAGGTGGCGTGGTCCTCCCAAAGACGATCAGCCGAAACAGCCCAGTCCTTGCTTGCTTGGTCGCACTTGGCAGTCAGGTCATCCACCGACTCGACAGAGGCGAGATCGGTGGAAACCGCACCGCTGGCATGGACCATCTCTCTCAATTGCTCGGGGTTGTCCAGAAGCGGGCAGGGGCGGAGAGTGTTATTGTTGAACGGTTGCCGCTCTTTGTACTGTTGGAACAACGGGCGTTTGAAGGCATCCAGAAGACTGGTCGTGTAGATGTTGCTGTCGCTGTAGTGGATGAACGCACACGGTTCGATATCGCCCTGTGCGTTGATATGCACATAGCACCTGCCGCCGGCAATGCAACCGTCGACATACTCACCGTCGTTCCAGAAGTCCATTGTAAAGATGGGTTTTGATTTCCGAAAAGAGCGTACTTGCTGGTACATGAAGGCCCGTTGCCCGGCAGAAACCATAAGCGATGGTACCGCATCCCTACCTATGGGGATGTAGGTGAAGAACCAGGCAAACTTCGCCCCTAGTTCGAGCATGGAGTCGATGAATGCCTCGCTCCCGATCGTCTGTACATTCTGTGACGTGTAGCAGCAACTGATGCCGTAGAGCAGCTTGTAACGCTTGAGTATCGACATTGCCTTGATTGCCTTGGCGTAGGTTCCTTTCCCCCTGCGCTCATCGGTTGCCGCCTCATCCCCCTCGATGCTGATTGCAACAGAGAGATTCTTCACCCGCAGCATCGCCGAGGCGAACGCCTCATCGATCAAGGTGCCGTTGGTGAAAGCCAGGAAGCAACAGTCGGGGTGTGCTTCGCACAGGGCGATGATGTCGCTTTTGCGCATCAGCGGCTCGCCGCCGCTGAACAGGTACATAAACGTGCCCAGGTTCTTGCCTTCCTCCACCAATGCGTCAAGGATTTCATAGGAGAGATAGGTGCCCTTCTCATAGTCGGCCGCCCAGCACCCGGTGCAATGAAGGTTGCAACTTGTCGTTGGGTCCACCAGTATCGCCCAGGGAAGGTTGCACTGGTGTTCCTCCCTTAAAAGCCGTTGCTCCTCCCTTCCTTTGAGCAGGGAGTTGAGAAAAAAGGTTTGAAAGAAGGTGAAGCGGACCTCGCTGTCGACGTCCTCCCAGATTGCAAGCAAGTAGCGATACCACGTATTTGAAGGGTCGCCGAGTATTGTACGGATGAAATCCCTGCCGCTCTTATAGGAATCCTTGGTATCGAGGACATCGAAGAGCTTGAGCAGTTTGGGAAGCCCTGCCTCAGGATTCTCCTGCAGGGATTTGTATGCCATGACGGCCAGGTGCTGTGCTGCTTTCTGCTTTGCTTTGTTGACCATGTTCTGTACTCCTGTATTCACCATGCTGCCGTGGTACGGACTTTTCCATGGTCAAAAGAGGACAACTGTCCCAAAATGGGACAGCCTCACTGCATTGGGGGAGGATCGAGCAGTTGTTGGATGCGAACCGACAGTACTTCTGCAACGCTGATGAGCTCGGAGAGGAACGCCTGAGGCTTCTCCGGTGGCGTGCGTCTGAGCCACAAGTACACAGCAGAGAGAAATGACTGGCTGACCATGCTTGCAGCATCGTCGGTATTGAGGATGGATTTCTGCGATGTCGCCAGGGTCCGCTTGATCAGGGGTTGGATTTGTTGGCACAGGTAATCGTAGAACGTACCGCTGCCGCTTGCATGCAAGGCATTGAGGATGAACATGCGGTTCTCATACAGGTAGGTGCAGAAAGCAAGGCTGAGCTGGGTGTGTACGGTAGTCTGCTTTGTCTCAAGCAAGGTGTCGCCGATTTCCTGGGCAAAAATCCAATTGACCAGTTGGTACTTGTCCTGGAAATGGTAGTAGAAGCTCTTGCGGTTCAAGCCGCATCGCTGACAAATCTCGGCGATGGAGATTTTCTCTATCGTCGTGGTTTGCAGCAGCTCCTTCAGCGCCGCTGCCAATGCTCGTTTGGTAATCACAGAATTAGACATGTGTCTAGTATACTCATAGAATCGAACATCGTGAAATATTCTGCATATCCCGGCTATGATTGGGTTTTTCGTGGCTGTCAAACATATGACATATCAAGATTGTAATCCCTATATTTTTCGATTGATATACCTTGCATAGTAGGGATAAAAAGATGTTAGTCTAGAATTGTGATACTAAGATGACATAAGTTACGCATAAGATTTACCTTGTAATTCTTTGAAAAAATAAGATAATTAACCAATTTGTCTTATTTTTGTGCAAGTAATACTATCCTATTTGGAAAAATATATTTTAGTGTTGACATAAGACTGTTGTGATACTACTATGCCATAAGTCGAACGCTACCAGCAGGGAGGGCCGGCACATGCAAACAATACATTCAGCACACTATCTTCAGCCTACGGCACTGCTGGATTTCGACAACATTGCCATACGGCACCTGCTCCACCAGAGAGGGTGGGCAAACCTGGAGTCGGTCTACGATCGTGTTGAAGCCGTTTACCAGTATGTAAAAGATGAGGTGCTCTACGGCTACTGCCCTGATTTTCAAATTCCTGCTTCCAAGGTCCTGAAACAGGGTATGGGAAGCAATCTGGATAAGACCATCCTCCTGATGGCGCTGTTGCGTGCATTAGGTATCCCTTGCCGGGTGCAAGCCGACCTAATCGACAAGGTCATTCATCGCGGCCTGCTTGGCTGGCTCGCTTACAAGCTGTGTCCCCCCGATATCTACCATACTGCAATTCAGATGTTCTACAATGGTCGCTGGTTGACCATCGAAGGGTATGCGGTCGACCGTTTCTACTTAGGCGAGTTGCAGGCGATGTTTCCCGACTACAGCGGGAGTTTCTACGGGTACGGCATAGCCGTGCTGAACTTCCGCAATCCTCCCACCAGGTGGGAAGGAGGACAAACCTCCATCCAGGCCAAGGCCTTTGTCTGTGAGCTTGGTCTCTTCGATGACCCTGACACACTCTTCCAAGCTCATCCTGAAATCCACAAACGCTCCCGGACAAGGCTCTACCAGAGAGTCCTCAGACCCCGTTTGAACAAGCGTATTGCAGCGCTGAGGGGAAATCGGACGCCTCTTGCAAGCGGGTTCGTTGAACCACGATTACAAGAACTTTCAGATTTGAAGAGAAGCTGAACGCTTCAGTCATTGAACAAGTAGTAATCCAAACCAGTGGGCTGTATGGCATCTATACTTCCTACATCTACTGCTTTGTCACGACAAGTGATCAGTGAACAACACTGATGCCGGTCATGCTCTGAGGAAATCTATGCGGACCACTTCTCCAGTCTTAGGGTCCTGACGGTATACTGAAGGGCCTTCTTCGTCATAGCCGTACCATAGTAATCGGGTGAAGGACGCGATTGTGGGGTTGTCCGGGAGATGAAAAATCCGGCAATAGTCAAAAGGGGCTTCCAGCTTGACGCGAACATCGTAGTGTAACATTGCAATCCTAATCCTTGTGGTCAATCGACTGCACACTCTTCCTGCAAGGAGTGAAGGCGATGGAAATGAGAGGGTTTGCTTCCCTGCTCTCCAAACTCCGAAACTCTTGCATCCATAGCCGTACCATGTCGACACGCTCACTCGTAGGGTAACGGAAAAAGAGGTTTTACACCTGTAGGAATTTCCTTACTTCATATGCCATGAGGGAATAGGCTGACAAGGACCAGATTGTCATGGAGGGGGCTCCGGGAACAGGAAAGAGAGAGTCGGGTTGTTTGGGTGGATGCAGGTGTCCGACGAACATGAATGAGCATGCCTGCTTTACGAATCTTTCCTGTTCTATGGATCTGTTGCTTTGTTGCGACATCTGGTTCCCACGTGTGTAGAAACAGGTCATGGGTAAAAATGAAGCAAGTCATTAACTTGTAGTGACAAGAAGAAGCTCTGGACGCACCTCCGTGTCTTTCCTCTGCCAAGAGCATTGAATAACCACGAGTTGAAAGGGTAAAGAAGCGTTAAAAAATTATAGAAAAAGAACATAAATGCTTTTATGGAAGTAATTGAAGGCAACCTGAAGGCCAAAACCTCCGGTTGCGCGAGTGTATGATTCCTGTTGACTTCCTCTTGGTAGGATGATGCATTGATACTACAAGTTAAAAGGAGATCTTATGAAAAAGGTACTTGGAATACTGGTATTGAGTCTTGTAGTTGTCGGCAGCCTGTTTGCCGGAGGGCAGACAGAGGCAGCTGCCTAGGCGTACAAGGATACAACCGGCAAAACGGTTTCCATCGTGATTCAGGGAAGAGCGAACTATCGCAGCGCCTACAACACCACCCTGCTTGCAGGCAGCAAGGACTTTGTGGTCTACAAATCATATTTCTTGCATTTTCTTCGGCACAAACGTCGGGCATCTTCGTTCTCGTCGGCTCGGATATCGGTGACAGCTTCTCCTCCTCGGCCTTGCTCCCCACCGTTTTTACTCGAAGCCAATCTACAAGTACTATTCTTTGGAGCCCACTAGTATGGAAAAAACAACATCGCAACGACTTTTCTCCTGGTTCGATGACCGGATCCACATTGTGTTCATCATTCCTGCCATGGCAGTCCTGCTTGGCTTGGTGGTGTATCCGCTCTTCTTCAACGTAAACCTCAGCCTGCACAAGGTGAACATGCTCAACTTCACTTCCAGCAATTGGAAGTTTGTCGGACTGGACAATTTTATCAAGACGTTGGGGGACAAGACGGTCACCGATGCACTGGTCAGAACGTTTGTCTTCATGCTGGTCACCGTCAGCGGCCAGCTGGTATTGGGCATGATCGGTGCCCTCACCCTGAACACCGCCCTGAAGGGCAGGGGCCTTCTGACGGTGGTCG
>JAAZAT010000038.1 GCA_012514185.1 Spirochaetales bacterium
CCGCAGCAAGGCGCTCGGAAGCAAATCTTCCCGTTTTGTCTGCATAGAGCAGGCTTGCAAGACCGAACATTCGAGCACGCTGGATGTTCAGTTCGTGGTCATCAACAAAATAGGCATCCTCGATGGAGCAGCCTTCAAGGCGCAGGATCTGCTCAAAGAAGTACCGTGAAGGCTTGGTGGTGCGCATCAGGTGCGAGGCGTACACCTCGTCGAACAGGTCGAGGGCTCCCATCGATTCAAGAATTCTCCAGTGAGGGTCGATGGTGTTCGATGCGCAGACCACCCGCTTTCCTGCTTTGCGCAACGCCCTTATCAGCGTGACGACCTCATTGTTGAAAACCGGTTCGAATGCGTCGAAGAAGGGATCGCCTTCAACTTCCACCCCGAACATCTCGTTCACATGAGCCCAATACTGCTCACTGCTGAGAACTCCCTCCATCAGGGGGAATTCATAGTGCAGGTAGTCGGCAAAGAACTCTTCACGGTCGAGATTGAAGCGTCTTGCGATCTTGCCCAGCATCGTGATGTTCTTGACCACGACATTTCCCATATCAAAGAGAAACAGCGAACAGGAATCGGGGATGGGGGAATCGACCCAAGCCAGGTGGGGCAGCAGGGAGCGGGTGCCGAATTGTTCATCGGCGAGCACTGAACCCATGCCCAGATGCTGGGCCTTCTCGACGCTGTCCGCCCTATCAGTGACCAGCAGATAGCGGCTCATCGGACCATCCAAACGTTGCAGAGGGAATACATCCAGCCGATCTGAGTACTGTTGCAACGCAACTCGGGCAGGATGCGCTAAAGAAAGATCGGTACAGAGTCTGTCGTACATGCTTATCCCTTTCTTGATTCGTAGATGGCCGACCCGCCGATGAAATACTTGGTCAGCGACATAAAGAGAATGAACATCGGGATCGAGGCGAGCAAGGCTGCCGCCATCATCGCCCCCTCATCGGTGCTTCGTTCGAGGGCGAACGAAGAGATGTACTGAGGAATGGTCTTCATCTTGTCGCTCTGGCTGACCAACAGCGGCCACAAGAGGTTGTCCCACTGACTGCGGAACGAGAGGATGGCCAGCGTGGCGATGACCGGCTTGCAGTTGGGAAGGACGATGCGCCAGTAGATTCCGAACTCCCCCATCCCGTCGACCCGGGCGGCATCAAGGAACTCGGTCGGGAAGGTGGTCAAGAACTGCTTCATCTGGAACACCCCGAAGGCGCTGACCAAAAAGGGAAGGATCAAGCCGATGTAGGAGTTCTGGATGCGCAGGGCCATGACTACCATGTACAGGGGGATCATGATGGCCTCGAAGGGAATCATCATGGTGGCCATGATCATCATGAACACCGTGTTGCGGCCGCGGAACCGGAACTTTGCAAGCCCGTACCCGGTGAGGCTGGCGATCAGAACCGTACTTATGGCAACAGCGGTGCTGACGATAAGCGAGTTGGTGATATTGCGTACAAAAATGTAGGTCTTGTCGTTGCCTTGAATCGCCTTGGCGAAGTTCTCCCAGGCAATTCCCTCGGGAATCCAGGTGTACGGCATCTTCAGGATTTGCCGGCTCGTCATCATCGATGCACTGATCATGAAGATGATGGGCATCAACGTGAATGTCAACATAACCAACAGGACCAGGTATATGCCGATTTTCGGCAGGGTGAATCGTTTTTCTATCTGCATCCTGTCCTCCTAGTATTCCACATTCTCACTCTTGGTGGTCTTGAACTGCAACAGGGTAAGCAGCAGCATCATGATGAACAGCACGACGCTCATGGCACTCGCCCTGCCGAGGTATTGCTGTTGAATACCGGTGACATAGATGTTGAAGGTGATGACGTTGATCGGCGCTCGGGGCGCTCCGTTGGAGTAGAGCATGTACTGGGTGCTGAAGGTCTTCAGGCACTGCAGCATCGCCATGACCGAAACCAGGACCACCGTCGGTTTGAGCAGCGGCAACGTGATGCGCCAGAACACCTGGTTCTTTGTCGCCCCGTCGATGGTCGATGCTTCGTAGATGGTGGGGGGAATGGAGGCAAGGCCGGTGATGAAGAGAATCACAAAATAGCCGATGTACTTCCAAAAGTAGATGACCATGGTGGAAACCTGCTCCATGACCGGGTCGACGAGCCAACGCCGGTCGACGCCGGGGGTGTTCATCAGGGCGTTGAGCCACTGGTTCCCCAACCCGCGAGGATCAAAAATGATCATCCAGATGGTTGCTGCAACAACGCTGGAAAGAATGGCGGGGCAGTAGTAGGAAATTTGCAGGAATTTCTTGGTCTTGGTGCTGGAAAGGTTGCTGATGAATACAGCCAAAATCAGGCTGACTATCAACAAGGGGATGAAGGTTCCCAGCGTAAAGACCATCGTGGACTTGAGGCTGTTCAGAAAGGAGAGATCGCTGGCGGCCCTGCTCGGATCGAAGAGCCTGATGTAGTTGCCCAGCCCAAGGAACTTCGGGGGGAGCTTGCTTAAAGCGCGCTTGTCAAAAAAACTGGTGTATATGGCATTGATGATTGGATAAAAACTGAACAAGGAGAAGAATACCATGGCCGGCAGGACGAAGACGAATCCCCATCGAGCCTGCTTCCTCTCGATACCCCGATATTTTCTCGTACCCATAGTGTTCTCCTGGGATGCGTAAGGTTTGAAAGAGAAAGCGGTCCTGTCGTACAGGCACAGGACCGCAGGATCAGAAGTGTTTACTGCTCGTCGATGATTTCCTGCACCGAAGCCCTCAGGGTGGCAAGTGCCTTCTCAGGACTTACTCCGCTGAGCATGACCGATTCGACTGCGTTGCGGATCTGGGTCTGGATCTGTGCGGAGTTCTCTCCGTAGTAAATCATGTGGGCACGGGCCATATCGTCGATGAAGACCTGGCTGTAGGGCATGTTCTTCAACGTGTCGGAAGCGAAGAGGGCCTTGGTAGGTTGAATGATGTTTCCACCGCGGGTCAGGTACTCCTCACCATGGCTGAGCAGATAGCCCGAAAGCTTCCAAGCCGCCTTCTGCACTGCAGGATCGCTGTCGGCATTGACCATGAAGAAGTGGCCGTAGTAGCAGGCTGCAACGTCGCGAACGGCATCCTTGAAGGTGGGATACGGAATTACCATCCACTCGCCGCTGTTGAAGAAGGCAGGATTGTCCTTCTCGATTCTGCCCTGCTGATACAGGCCGGTATGAGCCATGGCGATGTCGTTGTTGTCCTGGTTGAACAGGTTGCGGGCATTCTTGTAGGTCGGTGAGCCGAGGTTGCGACCTGACGGTCCCCACTGCTGCATGTAGGTAAGAGCCTTCAGCCATGCTTCATCACCGATGATTGCCTTCTTGCCGTCGGCGCTGAGAAGGTCGCCGCCGAGCTGTTCCACCATGGGAACAAAGAAGGTCAGATAGTACGGATAGCGGAAGTCAAAGCCACGGCGGATGAGGATGTCGCCGTCACGGATGACCAGTTTCTCGGAGATGTCGGCCATCTCCTCCCAGGTCTTGGGATAATCCTTCTCAGGATCGAGACCGGCGGAGCGGAACACCTTCTTGTTCAGGTAGATGGACCAGTTGGTCAGTTCCAAGGGAAGACCGTATACCTCGCCATCGACGGTGACGGTATCCAGAACGCCGTCCATGTACTTGTCCAAGAGATCCTGCTTGTTGGCATAGCCGGCTGCCTTGTAATCGACCGGTGCCACACGACCGTTGGTGATGTAGGCATACTGGTTCTCGATGGGCAGGTTGAACATGTCAGGGCCCTGATTGGCGGCGAAGGCGGTCTGCACCAGCTCGATCTGCTTGACCGAAGCCTGGGTGGAGCGCACGACGGTTATGTTCGGGTTGTCCGCCATGAACTTGGCGATGAGCTCGGTCTCGAGCTGGGTTCTTGCCGGATCCTCATGGGTCCAGTACTGGATGGTTACGGGCTTGGTTTCGTCAATTGCAGTTTCTTTTGCGCCCTGTGCAAATACAGAGAGAGGGAGCAGAAGAGCGACGAGCAACACAACGATGAACGTCTTTTTCATGTGAGACCTCCTAATAGTCTTTCTCCTTTCAGTCTAGAGGGCTTTGATAATTCCACAAGAAAAAGGTTTTGCGGTTATGCGTGCGATTTTGAGTAGCCGCACAAGAATGGTCAGAAGAGAGCAGAAACGAAGCACCTGTATACAAGAATCAGGTTTGATTCTCCTGATAGGAGCGGAGGAACGAAGCGAGCTTCTCCATGGTTTCACTGGAAATGTCGTGCTCGATCAAGCATGCATCCTGCTCTGCGATGACCGCATCCACTCCCAGCACATCCCTGAGGAAACTGGTGAGTGTCTTGTGCCTGAAGTACACTTGGGAAGCCTTGAGCCTGCCCTTCTCGGTAAGGTGTATGTCACCATAGGTCTCCTGGTTCACATACCCTTCTGCTGCAAGCACCTTCATGGCCCGATTCACACTCGGCTTGGACACACCGAGGCGCAGGGCGACATCGGTTGTCCGCACCTTCTCATGCTCCTGGCTGAGAGCGAGAATCGCCTCCAGATAATCTTCTCCTGACTTCTGCATGTGCTGATGGTATCATGCCTCAAGCGATTTGTCATCGGAAGAGATGAAAAACCTTGACACAAAAGTTTGTAATAGCTAACTTATATGTGAGGGAAAAGAATGATGCAGATGACAATGGACGAACTGACTGTAGGTCAAAAAGGAGCTGTTAAGGCGATCAACGCACCAAAGCAACTCAAACGAAGACTTATGGATATGGGCTTCACAAAAGGGGTTGGCGTTGAGGTAGTCAAATTGGCACCCATGGGCGATCCAATGGAAGTTTCTTTGCGTGGATATCATTTATGCCTCAGGAAAGCTGAAGCCCGTGCCATTGAATTAAGATAGCGTATGCAAACAATTGCTCTCATTGGTAACCCGAATTGCGGGAAAACTACGCTCTTCAACACCCTTACAGGAACCACCGCCTATGTCGGCAACTGGCCGGGAGTCACGGTAGAAAAGAAAGAGGGATTGGTCAACGGACACCGAATCCTCGACCTTCCCGGCATCTACTCCCTCTCCCCCTACTCCCCCGAGGAGAAACTCTCCAGACGATATATACTTGACGAGCAGCCCGACCTGATCATCGACGTCATCGATGCAACCAACCTTGAGCGCAGTCTCTACCTGACCACCCAGCTCGCCGAGCTGGGAAGGCCGCTGTTGCTTGCCCTGAACATGGAGGACCTGCTTGAAAAGGAGGGCATCCGCATCGATGCCAGGCGGCTCTCGCAGATGACGGGCTGTCCCGTTGTGCAGATATCGGCAAGCAAGGGAACCGGCATCAATGCCCTGCTGGAGGAAATCGAGCGTTCGCTGGAGCAAAAAAAGCTTCCCATGCAGCCGCTCTTCTCCAACTTCATCGAACGGTACATCACCACCATCATCGAGGACGACTATCTGCACCAGATTCCCAAGGGAAGGCAGATGCGGTGGGCGGCCATCAAGCTGTTGGAAGCGGACGAGCTCTTTCTTTCGTCCATGCCCGCCCCGCCCCAGGCCTTTCAAACCTATATTGAGCAGGCGCGCAAGGAGTTGGTCGAGCACTATGACGACGATGTACAGGCCATCATCATCGACCAGAGGTACAAGGTAGCCGAGCACATCGCAAAGGACTGCCAAGTACGGACCAAGAAGGCGAAGCAGTTCAATTTCGACAACCTTGCAACCAGCAAATTCGGAGCCATTCCCCTGTTCATAGCCATCATGGCAGCGGTTTTCTACCTGTCCATCGGACTGGTGGGAGGCTATACCACCGGCTGGCTCGAATCATTCTTTGCTTTTGCGTCGGTTCATATTCAGACTCTTGCGGATGCAATGCAGGTACACCCGCTGCTCTCCGGCATCCTGGTGGACGGCATCATTGCAGGCGTAGGGGCGGTATTGACCTTTGTTCCCCAGCTCTTCGTACTCTTTTTATTGCTCTCCATCCTGGAAGACTGCGGCTATATGGCCCGCATCGCATTCATCATGGATAGGCTGATGCGCAGCATGGGGCTTTCGGGCAAGTCGATCATCCCCTTGGTCATCGGTACCGGATGCTCGGTCCCCGCCATCATGAGCAGCAGGACGATCGAGCACCAAAAACAGCGTGAATTGACGGTCATCGTCACGCCCTTCATTCCCTGCGGAGCCAAGATGCCTGTCTTCGCCCTGATGCTCACCTACTTTTTCCCCGGCAAGTGGTTCATTGCCCCGCTGATCTATTTGCTCGGCATTCTTGCCGTCATCATCACCGGCCTCTTGGCCCGTGCCTTGGACAAGCACAAGGAGACCAATGCCTTCATCCTGGAGCTGCCCCGATACCAGATTCCCGCCGCAAAGAATGTCTGGCTGCAGACTAAGGATCGAACCCTTGGCTTCATCCAAAAGGCGGGAACGATCATCCTGCTCTCTTCGGTCATCATCTATCTGCTCTCCTCCTACTCCTTCACCTTGCAGGCCGTAGATGCAGAGTCCAGCATGCTTGCCATCTTGGGCAGGCTCATCTCACCGCTGCTCGCACCGTTGGGATTTGGATTCTGGCAGGCAAGCGTAGCGCTCTTGACCGGCATAGCGGCCAAGGAATCGATCGTCAGCACCTTGAGCGTCACCATCGGAACTGCTTCGCTTGGTTCTTTCTTCACTCCCGACACCGCCCTCTCCTACATGACGTTCATCCTGCTCTCATCCCCCTGCATTGCAGCCATCAGCGCCATGTTCAAGGAGCTGGGCAGCAAACGCAAGCTCCTCTTTGCCGTCCTCTGGCAAACCGGATTCGCCTATGTTGCAGCACTGATCATCCGCTCTGCAACCCTTTTGCTTCTGTGAGGCCGCCATGTATACAGCCATCATCTCCAACATCATAGTCGCCCTGATCATCCTCCTTTTGATTGGATCCGCCATCAGAACCTTGCATAGGCAGAGCAAGGAGGAGAGCTGCGCCTCCTGCGGCACAAAGAAGAACAGTGCCTGCAAAGGGTGTAAATTTGCAGATTCTTGTCATTAGCATATACATCTATTGAATATTTATACAGAAAGTCTGGATATTTTCTCCTATTGCGGGTAAACTCTCCAAAAGAAAGCATGCTTTGTTCGTAATTGAGGAGAAATAGCAATGAAACGATGCACTGTTGTACTGTTGGCCCTGCTGTTGGTGGGCGCTAGTCTGTTTGCCGCCGGCACCAAGGAACAAGCTCCCGGTGGTGACAACTCCCTGGATAAGGTGATGAGCAAAGGTCAGTTCGTCATGGGACTCGATGACAACTTCCCCCCAATGGGATTCCGCGATGAGAAAGGTGAGATCGTCGGGTTCGACGTCGACCTTGCAAAGGAAGTGACCAAGCGCATGGGAGTCACCCTCAAGCTCCAGCCGATCGACTGGAACGCCAAGGAACAGGAGCTGAACACCGGCAACATCGACTGCATCTGGAACGGCTTCACCATCACCGAAGAGCGCAAGCAGGCCATGACCTTCACCCCTCCGTACATCCACAACGCCCAGGTTGTCGTAGTCCGCGACGACAGCCCCTACACCACCCTCGCCTCCCTCAGTGGAAAGAGCGTAGGATATCAGGCGGGATCTTCGGCCTCCAGCGCCATCGATGCTTCTCCTGATTTCAAGAAATCCATCAAGAATTTTGTGGAGTTCAAGGAAAACCTGACCGGTCTCATGGATCTTGAGATCGGCGGCATCGATGCCTTGGTCGTCGACGTAACCGTTGCAAACGACAACATCAAGCGCAGCGGCAAAGCTTTCAGGATCCTGAGCGAGGAGCTTGCTCCTGAAGACTACGGAATTGGATTCCGCAAGGGAGACCAGAAGCTCGCCGATGCAGTCTGGCAGCAGTTGCTCGCCATGCAGGCAGACGGTACTTTGGCAAAGATTTCCACCAAATGGTTCGGCACCGATATCACCGTTGTCGGAAAATAAGGAAACCTGTATGATGTCGGGGAGCACTGCTCCCCGTTTCTTTTTTTCAAGGGAACTATCCATTTTGTAGGAGACTAGCATGGGAAACCTCTTGCTGCAGATGCTGACGGGAACCGTCGTCAGCCTAAAAATATTCATCCTCACCTTGCTCTTTTCCCTGCCGTTGGGGTTATTGGTTGCAAAAGGAAGAATGTCCAAGAATCCAATCATCTCCAACATGGTCAATGTGTACATCATGATCATGCGCGGCACCCCCCTGATCCTGCAATTGCTCTTCGTATACTTCGCCCCCTATTACATCTTTGGAGCCTCATATGACCGCTTTACCGCCGTCATCATCGGCTTTGTGATCAACTATGCAGCTTACTTTGCCGAAATATACCGGGGAGGCATCCAGTCCATCCCGATAGGCCAGTACGAGGCGTCGCTGGTGCTGGGCTTCTCCAAGGCCCACACCTTTACCCATATCGTCGCCCCGCAGGTGGCAAAACGAATTATTCCCGCCATGGGAAACGAGGTGATCACCTTGGTCAAGGACACCGCTTTGGCGCAGACCATCGGAGTGGCCGAGTTGTTCAGGGTTGCGCAGAACGCGTCGGCCAGGCAGTTCTCCACCATGCCCATCTTCATAGCAGGTGTGTTCTACTTCATCATGAATGCACTCGTCTCCCGCTCCTTCGATTTGCTTGAGAAGAAGCTCAACTACTACCACTAGGAGATCAGGATGGAAATCATATCGGTCGCAAACCTGAAGAAAGAGTTCGACGGTC
>JAAZAT010000013.1 GCA_012514185.1 Spirochaetales bacterium
ATGAAGGTAATCACCGGAAAGAACACCAGATGGTCCTATGCAAATGTGTGGGAGCCCAAGTCCATCAATGGAGGGTCTCCGAAGTATTCGGTCTCCCTGATCATCCCCAAAAGTGACAAGGCAACTGTGCAGAAAATCAAGGCTGCCATCGAGGCTGCGTACAAGGAAGGCGAGGCAAAACTCAAGGGCAACGGAAGGACAGCCCCGTCGCTTGCATCGCTGAAGACTCCCTTGCGCGATGGAGATATCGACCGTCCGGATGACCCAGCTTACGAGAACGCATTCTTCATCAATGCCAATAGTGCAACAGCACCCGGTATCGTTGATGCGGATTGCAATCCCGTGCTGAACCGCAGTGATGTGTATTCGGGTGTGTATGGCAGGGCCTCGATCACCTTCTATGCGTTCAACTCCAACGGCAACCGCGGCATCGCATGCGGCCTGCAGAACCTGCAGCTTATCCGCGATGGGGAACCCCTGGGCGGCAAGGCAAGTGCAGAGAGTGACTTCGCCACCGACGACGAGGATGATTTCCTTGCCTGATCTCTTCACAAGAGGACGGTGGCAATACGCTGCCGTCCTTTTCTTATGTGCTTACTTGAAACCCTACTTTGTTACCAGGAGATCAGGATGAATTACCTTAGCATCGATATCGAGACATATTCTTCGATCAATCTAGCCAAAAGCGGAGTTTACCGTTACTGCGAGGCAGAGGACTTCGAGATCCTCCTGTTCGGTTACAGCGTGGACGGCGGGGAGGTGAAGGTCGTCGATCTCGCCCGGGGAGAGAAAATCCCCAAAAACATAGTCAGGGCAATCTCCGACGATGGCATCATCAAATGGGCGTTCAATGCAACCTTCGAACGCATTTGTCTTTCCCGACATCTAGGACTGCCGACAGGTACTTATCTCGATCCGTCCTCCTGGCATTGCACGATGATCTGGTCGGCGTATCTGGGACTACCCTTATCACTGATGGGCGTCGGTGCGGTGCTCGGTCTTCAGAGACAGAAACTCTCCGAGGGCAAGGACCTGATCAGATACTTCTGCACCCCATGCAATCCAACTATCACCAACGGCGGGCGTACCAGGAATGATGCTGACGATGCACCTGAAAAATGGAATTCGTTCATCGAGTACAACAAGCGCGATGTCGAGGTTGAGATTGCCATCCATCAGCGCCTCTGTCGATTTCCGGTTCCCGATGCAATCTGGGATGAGTACCGCCTTGATCAAGGCATCAACGACCGGGGTGTGTTGGTCGACAAGAATCTTGTGGGTAACGCAATCAGGATGGACAAGCGTGCCCGAGAAGAGTTGATTGCGAGGATGAAGGATCTCACTGATTTGGAGAATCCCAACTCGGTATCCCAGGTAAAGACCTGGCTGTCAGAGAACGGTCTTGAAGTCGATTCTCTTGGCAAGAAGGATGTGAAGGCAGCTTTGCAGGATGCCCCGCGCCAGATCCAGGAAGTGCTCGAGCTCAGGCTTCAGCTTGCCAAGTCGTCGGTGAAGAAGTATCAGGCGATGGAAAACGCAGTCTGCAGTGATGGCAGGACAAGGGGCATGTTCCAGTTCTACGGGGCAAACCGTACCGGCCGGTGGGCCGGAAGACTCGTGCAAATGCAAAATCTGCCCCAGAACCATCTGGAGGATCTGGAGACTGCAAGAACCTTGGTGAACAGCGGTGAATATGAAGCAGTACAGATGTTGTACTCCGATGTTCCCAATACATTGTCACAGTTGGTCCGTACCGCCTTCATTCCCAGGAAAGGGTATAGGTTCATTGTTTCGGACTTCTCCGCCATCGAAGCAAGAGTGCTCTCCTGGCTTGCAGGGGAAACCTGGCGCATGGATGTCTTTGCCGGTAATGGAGACATCTACTGTGCATCGGCTTCACAAATGTTCAAGGTCCCTGTAGAGAAGCATGGCCAGAATGCCCATCTGAGGCAGAAAGGGAAAATTGCCGAATTGGCACTCGGTTACGGCGGTTCGGTAGGGGCTCTGAAGGCGATGGGTGCTCTGGATATGGGCCTTGAAGAGAGTGAGCTCAAGCCATTGGTGGATGTGTGGCGTCAATCCAATCCGAACATCGTCCAGCTTTGGTGGGATGTGGATAAGGTGGTTAAGGAAGCGGTGAGGGGAAAAACCACGACCAACACGCATGACATCAATTTCTCGCATGAGAGTGGCTTCCTGTTCATCACCTTGCCATCAGGCAGACGGCTTGCCTACGTGAAACCCCGTATGGGCACCAATGATTATGGTAACGATTGTGTGACCTATGAGGGCGTGGGAGCCACGAAGAGGTGGGAACGCATCGAAACCTATGGGCCCAAGGTGGTGGAGAACATCGTCCAGGCAATCAGCCGTGACATTCTCTGCTACTCGATGCAGCAACTCAAGGATCATCGGATCTGCATGCACATCCATGACGAGATCGTCATCGAGGCACCTGATG
>JAAZAT010000103.1 GCA_012514185.1 Spirochaetales bacterium
AGAAAGAGAAGGAATGACCTGGCTGACGTTTGCAATGGTGGTAGCAATACCGAAGAAGAACGTCGCCCCGAGAATTCCCAGCGGCTTCCACTGTCCAAAGATCAACGCGGCAATGGAGAGGAATCCCAAGCCGGCCACTGTTCCATTGAACTCTCCGGAGTAGGTTATCAGGATGACCGAGCCGCCCAAACCAGCCAAGGCTCCGCTCATGATGACGCCGAAATAACGCATGCGATGTACATTGACACCGGCCGACGCCACCGCCGAAGGGTGTTCACCACAAGCTCGCAGCCTCAACCCAAAACTGGTCTTGTACAGCAGAATCCAGGAAAGCGCCCAAATCGTCAGGCACAGCCAGGTGGTCCAATAGGATTGGCTGAAAAAGAGCGGGCCGATGATGGGAATCCGGGAAAGAACGGGAACGTTCTTGCGCACAATACCCATGAGAATGCGGACGTTTCCACTTCCACTGATGGTCCTGGCCAGATACACGGTCAAGGCGGCTGCCAACATGTTGATCGCCGTCCCGCTGATAACCTGGTCGGCCTTCAAGTTGATCGAGGCAAACGCATGCAGGATGCTGAAAATCGCCCCTGCGACCACACCAACCAAGAGGCCGAGGGGGAGGGCCTGCACCCCCAAGGTTGCCTCTGTCATCTTGATAGTGATGGCACTGGCAAAGTAGCCAACGAGCATCAAGCCTTCCAAACCAAGGTTGGTTACACCGCTTCGTTCACTGTACAAGCCTCCGAGGGAGGTCATCAGCATGGGAATCGTATAGGCTATGGCATAGGGAAAAATGCTGACCAAAGTGTTCCACATATCATTGATCCTCCTTCTTCTGTGCAGTCTCCGGCATTTCTGCTTTCCTCTTGGCCTTGTTCATCTGCCGTTTGAGGACTGCATCCCAGAATCGCTTGAACAGTACGCTGGTTGCAGTAAAGTAGATGATGACGGCTATGATGGTATCGGCAATTTCGGGAGGTACGCTGGTCATGGCGTTCATGAACCCCTTGCCCGACTGCAAAATGCCGAAGAACAAAGAGCTGATCAGCACGCCAAGGGGAGTATTGCCCCCCAACAAGGAGACTGCAATACCATCGAAGCCCTGCGCAGGCATGACCCCGATCTGCATATTGCGTGAGTACCCGGTATAGAAGGAAAGTCCTGCGAGCCCGGCCAAACCACCTGCGATCATCATGGATATGATGACATTGCGGTTTACTTTTATTCCTGCATACTCTGCACAGAAGCGGTTCGAACCCACAGCCTTCAGACCAAAGCCCAAGGTTGTCTTATCCAAAATGAATTTGATGATCAGTACTGCCGCAATGGCAACAAAGAAGGCAAGGTTCATATACGAACCGTTGAACAGCTTGGTCAACCAAGGAGACCGCATGGATTGACTGACGGCGATGCTTGCACTCTCGGTCTCAAGTGAAGGCCCCTTTAGATAGGCAGGTATGAAATAGTAGATCGACCAGTAGGCGATCCAGTTCATCATAATAGACGCCACAACCTCGTGGACATTGAACTTTGCCTTCAAAAAGCCCGGGATGATGCCCCACAGGGCTCCACCAAGAAGAGCAGCACCGATAAGCACCACCAAAAAGAGCGGTCGGGGTAAAAATACCTTGTGTGCCACGAGCGTTGCACACAAGCCGCCGATGAGCATCTGTCCTGAGGCTCCGATATTGAACAGACCGGTCTTGTATGCAAATGCAACAGAAAGCCCTACCAACATCAAGGTGGTTGCCGTTGCCAAGGTATTGCCGATGCGCTCGATATTCATCAAACCACCACGGAACAAATACCAGAATCCGGTAAACGGGTTGCTACCGATTGAAGCCATCAGAATCGCACCGGCAAGCAGTCCAAGAACCGTTGCGCTCGCTGCGACAAGGAAGGCATTACTTTGTTTCTCTCGTTTCTTCATAGGTTTCATTGAGCACCTTCCTTGCGCTTCACGCCCGCCATCATGAGACCGACTTCCTGCTCATTGGTCTCACTGGTTTTCAGCACATCAATCAACTCCCCGCTGTTCATGACGGCAATCCGGTCGGAGAGATTGAAAATCTCATCCAGTTCAAAGGAAACAAGCAAGACGGCATGTCCCTTGTCCCGATGTGCGACAAGCTGTGAGTGAATATATTCGATGGCACCGACATCCAAACCACGGGTGGGCTGCACTGCTATCAGAAGCTCGGGATCGGACACTACTTCCCGACCGACTATCAGTTTCTGCTGGTTGCCTCCCGAGAGCTTTCCTGCAAGGGAGAAGATTCCTTCACCGCTGCGTACATCAAACTGGTCGATGACCTGCTGGGCGTACTCATGCAGATACTGTGCATCGAGAAGCCCCTTCTTGCTGAATGGACTATGATAGTACTCCTTGATGGCGACATTGTCGTACAACGAGGCAGCCATGACCAAGCCCCGCTTCTGCCGGTCCTCAGGAATATGACCCAAACCGATTTCATTGCGCTTTCTGACATCCGCATTGGTAATATCGTTGCCGTCCAACGCGATGGTTCCACCCTCGATGGGCCTCAAGCCCGTGATGGCTTCGATCAACTCGGTCTGGCCGTTGCCGTCAACACCTGCAATACCGACAATTTCTCCGGCCTTCACCGAGAGAGAGAAGTCCTTCACCCCAAGCACTTTCTTATTGTTCATGACCCGTAGGTCATGCAGGTCCAAAATCACCCTGCCGACTTGAGCCGGTTTCTTGTCAACCTTGAAATTGACCGGCCTGCCGACCATCATGGAAGCCATTTTGGAGACACTGGTGGATTTTACATCGACCACGCCGATCAGAAGTCCGCGACGGATGATCGTACATCGGTCTGCAACAGCCTTGATTTCATTGAGCTTGTGGGTTATGAGAATGACCGACTTGCCTTCAGCGACCAGGTTTCGCATGATCTGCATCAGATCCTCGATTTCCTGAGGTGTAAGCACCGCCGTCGGCTCATCAAAAATGAGAATCTCGGCATCGCGATAGAGCATCTTCAGAATCTCAACGCGCTGTTGCATCCCCACCGTGATATCCTCAATAACCATATCTGGATCAATATTCAGCCCGTACTTTTCAGAGAGGGCCTTGATTTTCTTGGAAGCGCCTTTCCGGTCGAGAAAGAACTTTCCTTCCTTTCCAAGAATGATATTTTCCGTGACGGTAAAATTGTGTACCAGCTGGAAGTGCTGGTGCACCATGCCGATGCCCAAGTCATTGGCATCGTTGGGGCTATGGATGTGGACTTCCTTTCCCCGAACCAGAATCTTTCCCTTGTCTGCATGGTATAAACCAAAAAGAATGCTCATGAGGGTGGACTTGCCCGCCCCGTTCTCGCCCAAAATGGCGTGGATTTCCCCCTGCTCTACTTGCAAGGTGATATCATCATTGGCAACGATACCAGGAAACTCCTTGCGAATGTTCAACATTTCAATGACATGACTCATCGGTGGACTCCCTATGAGGACACGCTTTGCGTGTGATATATGCAATACCGTAAATAGCATAGAAGGGCCACCGATGCATGGTGGCCCTTGATGATGGCATCAAGCAAGCTCTTACTTGAACAGTCCGTCGCCGGCTGCGGCAACCTTGATCTCTCCGCTCTTCAACTTTGCATAGACCTTTGCAACTTCATCGGTCACGCTCTTGGAGAGGTTCGGATTCTGGACAGGAATGCCAACACCGTCGTTGGTGGCATCGAGGTGCAGGATCTGTCCGGCAGGATAGGTTCCGTTCAGCTCGGCTTCAATCATGTCATAGGAAGCACGGTCGAGGTACTTCATGGCACTGGTGAGGATGATGGACTTACCGTTAGGCATGACACCTTCAGGATACTGGTCTACGTCGACACCGATGACCCAGACGTTCTTGCCGCTGGAGGCACGGTTCTTTGCTTCATTGATGACGCCGACACCGACGCCGCCGGCTGCTGCAAAGATTACATCAACACCGCGGTCGTACATGGAAGCAGCAATCTGCTGGCCCGCACTGACGTTGTCGAAGCTGCCCTGATACAGGTTGTTTTCCTGCTTCATGACAATCTTGGTACCGAAGTTTGCATTGGCATACTTGACGCCCTGCTGGAAGCCCCAGTTGAACTTCTGGACAGCGGGAATCTCCATGCCGCCGACAAAACCAAAGTCCCCTTCCTTGATCTGCAGGGCTGCTGCAAAGCCGGCGAGGAAGCCGGACTCATGTTCCGCCCAGTAGACGGCAACAACGTTCTTCTCAATGCGGAAGACCGAGTAGTCGGCACTGTGCGGCTCGCCGTCGAGGATGACGAACTTGACATTGGGGTACTTGTCCTGGGCTTCAAACAAAGCGGTCTCAAACTTGAATCCCGGGCAGATTACAAAATTGTAACCAGCGTCAACCAAGTTGCCGATTTCCTTTAGGTAATCAGCCTCGGTTGTTCCGGCGGGTTTGAGGTATTTGACGTCCAGACCGTAGTCTTTGCTCGCCCTCAGGATTCCTTCCCAAGTTCCCTGGTTAAAGGACTTGTCGTCAATCGTACCGGCATCGGTAACCATTCCGACGCGAAGATTGCTCTTTTTGGCTGCGCCTTCGGCCGAACCTTGAGCAAAGGCCACGGTTCCGAGCAACAGGAAGATGCAAAGCACAACAGTCAGTTTCTTCATTCCGTTCTCTCCTATTTTTTGTGTATGATCACAAAGAGTCTATGTAGCACCATTCTACAATCACCCTGTAGCCTTGTCAAACAAAGAAATGTGGTCATCACTCAGTAAAAAAACGATACAAACCATTATGAAAAAAACACTTATGCCGGATTACCGAGTATTAGGCTTAATTGAAGCCTGCATTGCGTTTGCAACACAACAAACCAATAAGATTCGCAACAGTTTGTGATAAAAAAGCTCCCGACCGGGAGCTTTTACAATGAGACTTATCGGGCCTGCTCTTCCTCAAGGCAGGCCAGAATGAATGGCCCCACCCCCTTGAAGTCGTCTTCCACCACCGGTTCACAGATATAGTAGTGGAACGATCCGTCCCGATAGGGATTGCCTCCCAAGCCTGCCACACTGCAGATGCCACCGAGGTGCAGCTGTCCCCTTTCGTCCTTTCTCAAGTACGTTGCCTTTATGCCTTCAAGGGCCTTTACGGCCTGGGTTCGGTACAGGTCCTTGGAACACAGCCCGGTCCTCAGAGACTTTAGCAGGCTGTAGGCGAACATGCCGGTGCAGGATGTCTCCAGATAATTGCCATCCCGGCCTGCCTTATCCACCACTTGATACCACATTCCGCTTTCATCCTGATACTCAAGCAACGCATCAAGCACGGAAAGAAGAATCTTTTCAAGTTCCCCCCGCTTCGGATGCGAGGAAGGAAGGAAATCCAGAATATCCAGAATGGCCATGCAGTACCAACCGATCGCCCTTCCCCAGAAATGGGGGGAGAGTCCGGTTTCAAGGTTCGACCATCGTTGGCCGCGCGACTCATCATAGGCATGGTACAGCAATCCGGTCTTTTCATCCCGCAGTGCCTGGTATACCTTGATCACCTGATCGACGATATCGTCGTATCCGGTGCTGTCACCGCTGACCTTGCAGTACTGGGCATTGAAAGGTCCCTGCATATAGACACCATCCAGCCAAATCTGCCAAGGATAGATTTCCTTATGCCAGAATACACCGCCCAACGTCCTGGGCTGCGACGCCAGCTGCTGCTTGAGCAGTTTTGCAGCGAGCAGGAATCGGTTTTCCTTGGTTTGCTCATACAGGGCAAACAGATTCCTGCCTGCATTGATCTGGTCGAGATTGTATTCACCCAGCCTATAGGTTGCAATCCGGCCGTCAGCGGCTATGATGGGATCATACATCGAGTATGCCCAATCAAAGAACTCTTTCTTGCCGTATGCTTTTCCCACCAACAGGCAGCTGTGTATCACCAAACCGTGTTCATAATGCCAGCGCATATGTATCGGCTTGTACCGTGCAATCACACTGTGCGCCATTGCCAGCGAGAGGTGTTCACCCCAGTCCATCATGCGTATATTCCTATTTTCAAGGTGTCAAACCGACCACCCCCTCCAACAAGGAGGCGGTCGGAACCAATGTACTGTGCGATCTTAGTAGAGCAGGTTGTTTTCCTTGGCAAAGGCAACGCCCTTGTCATTCCAATCCTGTCCGCCAAGCTTCTTGAACTCGTCAAGCCACTTGTTCCAGTTGTCTTTGGTCAAGACCCGCTTGCCGGTGATGAACTCGCTCAAGCCCTGCTCGTAGAAGCGCTTGAGGTCTGCATTGGGAATCGGAAGGGTATCCGAACCAATTGCAGCAGTCCATTTCTTGGTCTGCATGATGCGCATGACGTCAAGAGCGGACATCTCCTTCTTGCTGGTCTCGGTGACATACTTCGGGTAACGGGCATAGAGCTCGATATCGCCGTTGTAGAACACCATGTTGCGCAGCTGGGTGACCGTCTGGCCGCCGGGAGCGCTGAAAGCAAGATTGGCATCGGGAAGGTTGGCTGCCACCGGAACACCATTGGCATCCTTGGTGTAGTTCACGCCTTCAACACCCCAGCCGAGCAGATAGTAGCCTTCATCGGAAGCCATCCACTCCAGAAGCTGTGCAATCTTGTCCTTCTTGCCTTCCTTCTCAGCCTTTGCACTGATTGCATAGATGCGGAAGTTGGCGGTATACGGGCCGATCGAAGCATGACCCTTGGGTCCTTTCGGTGCATCAATGACAATCCACTCTCCGTTGGGGAAGTTCTTATCGAACGGTGCATAGTTTGCCTGGGCTGCATAGGCGGCATTCTGCTCGCGCATGATGCCGAAGCGACCCTGCTTCCAAGCCGCACGGAAGTCGTCCTTCTTGTACGCAAGCCAGTTGGGATCGATGATGCCTTCATCGACCATCTGCTTCAGATAGGCCATGGCATCATAGAATTCGGGCTTGAAAAGGTTCAGACCGGCTGCAGAGGCAGTCATGTCCCACGTACCATCCACACCGAAAGCTCCAAAGATCGGCTCAAGGCGGCGCCCGGGCCAAGCTTCATAGTTGTTGATTTCCTGGAAAGCACCATAGCCGTAGGTGTCGTTCTTTCCATTTCCATCCGGATCATTGAAGGTGAAAGCGCGCATGACTGCAAGCAGTTCATCGGTGGTGGTCGGAACAGCAAGACCGAGATTGTCAAGCCAGTCCTTGCGGATCAACAGGCCTTCGTTCTTGATGATCGAGCCCGGATCGGCCAGACCATAGGCCTTGCCGTTGAAACGGGCATGGCTGCGGCTGACTTCATCGTAGTGGGTCTTGGTACGGATCGGCATCTTTGCATACATGTCGTCAACCGATGCAATCAAGCCCTGGGGGACCAAGCGGGTAAGCACATCGCGGCGGACCATGAACAGGTCGGGAAGGTTGTTGGCGGCGGCTGCAGCCTGCACCTTGACGTCCTGATCGCTCTCATTGGAAGGAAGCGCAGTCAGCTTGAGATCGATGTTCAGCTTATCCTTGATGATCTGAAAGCCAACCCAATCAGCCGGAGGCGGTCCAGCTTCGGTGATGGCGGCGCCATACCACAGCTCGATGGTCACCGGGCCGGCGGGTTTTGCCGCTTCGGCAGTACCCTGACTGAACAACGGCAGCGAGACGAGAGAGAGCAACGCAATAAGTGCGATGCATACGATACACTGTTTCTTCATAGCAAATCCTCCTTATGGAATACCAAACCAACGTCACTCGAATCAAACCAGGAAGCAGGCTCAGCCTTTTACGCTTCCCAGCAAGGTTCCCTTGGTAAAATACTTTTGGATGAATGGATAGGCGATGACCATCGGAATGGCGCTCATAAAGACCGAAGCGGCCTTGATGGCGGCAATCGGGGCATCACCGAAAGCATTCACCTCTACGTATTCATTCATGCCACTGGCCATCAGGATGTTGCGCAGCAGAATCGGAAGCGGCTGCAGCTTGTTGCTGTTCAGGTAGAGCATTGCATGGAAGAAGTCATTCCAGAACGACACCCCGTAGAACAGCCCGATGGTCATGATGATTGCCTTGCTCAAAGGCAGGATGATCAGAATCAAAACCTGGATTTCTGAAGCTCCATCAATCCGTGCAGACTCTTTCAACTCATTGGGAATGCCTTCGAAGAAAGAGCGCATGATCAGGCAGTTGTACGTACTGATGGCTCCCGGCAAAAAGACTGCGGCAAGCTTGTCGATCAAGCCGAGATTGGTCACCAAGAGGTAGGAAGGAATCATACCGACATTGAATACATAAGGAATGATGACCAACAGGTTCAAATACCGTCTGCCGGGCAGGCTGGGGATGGAGAGCACATACGCCAGGGGAATGGTCAAGAGCAGGGCTGTCGCCACACCGCCGATGAGAATCTTGATGCTGTTGCCGAATGCCAGAATGAAACCGGCGTTGCCCAGCAGTGCCTTGTAGGCTGCCGTGGACCAGTTCCAGGGAGCGAGGAACATTCCTTCCAAGTTATTGCCGATGTAGTCATTGGGTCTGAAAGAGAGGGTGATCGTACTCCAAAGGGGGACGGCGATGATAATCAAAAGCAGCACGAGAAAGACATCAACGACGAAGTTGAAGCTATGGTCGGCTGCAGTGGGTTTCACTGCCACCGAGGTGAATCGATTGGTTTGTTTCTTGTTTGCCATCATCTTCCTCCTAGTAGAGTGAGTTTCCGCCGAAACGTTTGACCAACCGGTTGGAACCGAGGATCAGGAACATGCCGATGACCCCCTTGAACAAACCGACGGCTGTTGCGAGTCCAAACTGGAATTCCAGCAGGCCTTGGCGGTACACCCAGGTATCGATGATGTCGGCAACCGAGAGAACCGGTGTCGAATAGAGCATGAAGATCTGGTTGAAGCCTGCATCCAGAATGGTTCCCAATCTGAGCAGGACAACGATGACGATGACCGGTCTGATGGAAGGAAGGGTGATGTAGCGTACCCGCTGCCAGGAGTTCGCACCCTCAACGAGGGCGGCTTCGAACAAGGATGGGTCGATGCCCATCAGGGCGGCAATGAAGATGATGGCGCTCCACCCCATCTCCTTCCAGGCATCACTGAGGATGACGATCCACGGGAAGGCCTTGGTATTGGTCAAGAAATCGATGGGCTTGCCACCGAAGAGCTTGATGATGTCGTTCAGGATTCCATCACCGGGAGCCAGAAGGGCCAACAGAATACCATACATGATGACCCAGGAAAGAAAGTGAGGAAGGTAGGCCAGCGTCTGGACCACCTTGCGCAATCTTGGACGATTGCTCTCATAGATTGCAATTGCCAGGATGATGGCAAGCGGCAGGCTGAATACCAATTTTCCGAAACTGTACATCAGGGTATTGCGGAGCAACTCCACGAAGTAATAGGAGTTGATGAACGTCTTGAAATGCTTGAGGCCGACCCACTGACTGCCAAGCACCCCGTCCAGGGCCATATAATCCTTGAAGGCAATCTGCCCGTTGAAAATCGGAACATACTTGAAAATGATGTAATACACCAAGGGTATTGCAAGAAGGACATAGACCGACCTATGCCGCTTGATATCCCGCATTAATTGGGTATGTCTACTTCTTTCTGCCATATACTTGTAAACCTCACAGCCTAAGCATAGGGCAGGAGAAAGGGGATTATGCAGAGCGGCTCTTGGACTTTTCCGACTTTTTCCCCTTTTTCATTAATGAATCCCTCCATGAATTCCTACTCTCAGCATGCAAAGAAGCCCCTCGACCACTACAGTGATTGAAAAACATGAGATACAATACATGTGTCACATCAGGTTCTGTTCTTCGTGTGTCAAGTCTATGAATGTACCTAGCTGAACAACCCATCAAAGGAGAGCTCCCATGAGAAAAATCGTTGTTGTTGCTTTGGTCCTCGCATTCCTGCTTCCAGCTGTTTTCGCCGAGCAAAACGAAACGAACGAGAGTCTGTACACCCTCGTCGTCCCCACCTACTATGACATGCTTACCATAACCGGAGCGTATGGGGGGGCTGAAGCCGCGCGCATGCAGATCGACCTTGCTCCTACGGCTGCTTTCAGCTTCGACATTGCAGCCGGGGCCGGCTATGACTTGGTAGCACAGACGGCCGACAATGCCCTCGTCATCGATGCAAACATCAACAATCTGTTTTTGGGGACATCGGGCATTGGAATCTACACCTACTCAAACGTCTCGTACAAAAGCTACACCCTGCCGATCGGCGGGATGCAGGGCTTCTATGGATTCGGTCTGGATCCCTTGGAGTTCGATACCAGTGTGGAGTTGGGATTCTCACCCTATGCTTCAATCGGCATCGGCAGAATCCATGACATCAGCCGGCTCAAAGAGCTGCAGCTCATGATGAGCCATCTCGACATCGAGCCGACAACCGAGCGCCTGAAGCAGGCGGCGATGGTCCGGTACCGCAGGGATGAGTATTTGAACAGGTTCACCGACTATTATACAGAAAACTACACCACCTACTACCAGCATTTGGCCGATGCCTTCGGGGCTTCGGACAGGATGCTTGAATTCCTCTACATCAACCAGTCCCAAGCCTACCAATTCGATGTGGGGCGGTATACAGGAATGCAGTATGGCTGGGAGGCTGAGGCAAGGCTTCGCCCGACTGTCGATTACCGGTGGTACAATAGTGATCCCAAGACCCACTTCATCCTGAGCCTCGACCTGATGGGAAGGTATGCCGCCTTTGCCATGGATGAACAGCTCTACTACGTTGCCGGCATCACCCTTTCCCCCTGCTTGCTGCTCGATGGAAGCACCAGTTTTTCTTTCAAAGCAGATCTCCAAACCCAGGCTCGCTATCTTCCGCCCAGTGTGCCCTGGTATGTGGATGGATTGCTGTCGATGGAATTCGATACTTCGCAAATAACAAGAAAGTTCCAACTCAACCTGGGAGGCAGATTCAACTACATGATCCATCCTCTGTTCATCACCTATGCAGGATTGGAACTTTTCATCAACAATGGATTTTCCACTTCCTCATCGCTTGCCTTCACCGCAGGAGGTTCCTTCAGACTCCGGTAGTCCTTCAGTCGGCTCGGTTTTTCAGCGTCCGGTACTGCAGTGCAAACCTGATGAAAACATATGCATAGACGGCAAACAGAATCAGGTACAAATACAGTATCGGACGATGAGGATCAGAGCCCAGGTTGCCAAGCTGCAGGATGATCTGGGGAATGATCACCAGTAAGAAAAGAATCAACAGCGGGACCATGCGTCCCTTGAAGACCCGGCCGATGAAAGCAAGTCGTGAAGCCTCATCGCAGAAAATCTCTTCCTTGCCCTGCATGCTCGCTGCGCTCTTCCTAAAGTAGCTGTATCCAAAAAAGTCGAACAGGTACTCCCACCCGCAATCCTTGAATACATTCACATAGGTCTCCTGGGAGCCCAATCCCTCTTGGTGATAGTCAAGCTGGTAGACCACATCCTCCTTTTCACACGCCTCGAAGAGGTAGATGCCGGGAAATGTCAAGTGAACCAGTTTCCACCCTTTCTGATGTTGGGAACGCAGGTACTCCTGCTCCTGCTCATATTCGGCAATCGTGAAAATCCTGAACTCCCGCTTCTGCTTTTTCATTCCTGTTCCTCCTGCATGGTCCTATACAACCGAGCAATCCGCGCCTTCTCTTTCTGCAGCACCTCAATACCGAGGCTGGTGATTTCATAGATTTTCCGCTTTTCCTCTTCCCGGATGAAACGAATCAAGCCATCCTTCTCCATTTTGGAAAGGCTGCCGTACAGGGTCCCCGGACTGATCAGGATCTCACCGTCCGTCAGCTCCCTCACCTTTTGCACGATGCTGTAGCCATGCATCTGTTGTTGCAGGCACAAAAGGATGTAGAAACCGGTCTCGGTCATCGGGACGTAGACTTTTCGAATATGAGCATCCATACAACCACCTTATATCGAATCACTATGCATCGCACTGCGATATATTATGAGAAACGTGACTCATGTGTCAAGAGTGATGCTCAAGGGGTTGATGAACGTACTTTGGTGGGAGCCATGCCCTTGATTTTCCTGAACACCCTGCAAAAATATGCCTGGTCCTGGAAGCCCGTCTGGCTGGCAACCTCATTGATCGTAAGGGTGCTCTGCTTGAGCAGGTTGGTCGCAAGATGAATTCGCTGACGGTTCAGATAGTCCCACGGCGAGAGGCCGATCTCCTTGCGGAAGATGCGGGTAAGGTAGTCCTCGCTGACATTGACCGCCTCGGCCAGCTGCCAGCGGGAGATCGGATTTGTTGCATGCTCCCCAAGGTACACGATGGCCCGCTTGACCAAGGCACCGGTCAACGGCGGCAGTACGTCTTGGTGGGTAAGCATGCTGACGATGCGGGCCAGGAATTCGCTGCTCTCCATCACGAAACGGTGAGCGATGATCAGGCGGGGAATGAGACTCAGCTGTTCGGCCTCGTCATATTTCCAATACTCTTTGAGAATGATTATCGGGGAGGGAGAAATTCTTCGAATCCGCTCATACAGGGCAGGATCGAAAATATCACTGAAAAGCAGGCGTACCTTGTTGCTCGCATAAACCGCTTCTATCTCCTGCCTTGCGCACAAGATTACATTGTCCATCATGCCCAACTGACCGGCAAGCGAGTGTCCCAGCTCTCCCATGAGAACCAACACCCCGTCCTCTTGGTTGGCGATCTTGCTCGAAACCAGCGAGGAGGCAAGACTCTCATACCCCGGCGGGGCGTGGTAGCACACCATCGGCGCCTTGCTGAGGAGGGGATGGTGAGCCAGCAAGTACAAGGCAAGCTGCAATTCTGCAGAGCTTCGCCGCCCGTCCCAGCCGAGGAGGCTGCCTTCAAGCTCTGCAAGCTTCTGCTTGTTCAACGACGAGGAGGGCAGCAACTGTACGTGGTCGAAGGCGGAGAAAAGAGGGGGAACCTCGCTCTCCTCTTCGCCGCCTATGTAGGTCAGCGTGGAAGTGGACTGGGCAAGGCTTTCTCCTTCGAGGCTCGGCCAGCCTAGGCGGAAGATGATCTGGTTGTCTTTCATCGATACCGATCCACCACTCATCACAATGATACGTTGGACGAGGGAGAGGGATGGATCCTGGTTTCCCATTGAAGCTTTCCATGCAGCCTGTGAGCTGATGAACGAGAATTGCAGCCCGGGATTTTGCAGCTCGGTCTTGATGGTGACCTCCCCGCCTTGTTTCTGGATGTACTGCAATACAATCTCAAAGGCTTGGAGGAGCTTTGCCCTGTCTCCTTGCAGCACAGGCAGGTCGGGCATTCCTTCATACATGAAAAAGTGGGAGGTCTTCAAGGAAAAAAGCAGGTCGGAGGGGTTGAAAATGGTTCGCTCCAACTCAAAGGCCCCGGTATAGGAAAGGGTGAGGTCCAACAGGTGGGAAGCGGTACGAAGGTGTTCTTCAACCTGGTCCCTCAAGGCTTCATCCTTGTCCTGCACCAACAATAGTATCGACTCAAGAGGGTTGCGCAACCCCTCACTGATATTGGCAAAGAACTCGGTACGGGCCCGTTGGGCTCGTTCGGCTTCCTCCCGCGCCTTATTGGCGGCATCGAGCAGGAACGTCCCCTTGATCGCCGAACTCAGTGAGGTTCTCAGCTCTTCCATGACGCTCCCGCTGAACAGGGTGGTCCTGATGACCAGATACCCCAACGGTTGGTTGTCCATGAACAGGGGCTCAACTACATACACACCTTCAACAAGGTTTTCCTGGATCGCTTGAGGCAGCAGAAGATGCTTGGCGAATGCCTGCTTCTCCTCCAAGAGCATGTCATTGTCATATCCACCGATATAGGTGCTCTTCTCATCGTCTTCGTAGAGCACCAGATACCCCGCTTCCAACCCAAGGGGGATCAAGTGAGTTGCCAGGAGGGCCGGTATCGAGGTGATGTTCCGCACACCCAAGAGGTCGCACTTCAGTGCATCGAGGTGCTTGGCTTGCATCGACAGGGCATAGGCATGCTGGTGTGCAACCAAGTCCCGCTGGCGTAAAAAGAGATCGCGCAACGCACTGGCTCTCTGCTCCTTGAACGACGGTGAGGCGAAGAAGGTGCAATACCAATGAAGAGCCTCCGAGAGGAGGTTCGGGTCGCCTCCCCGGTCGAGAAATCGATGGACAAACTCCTGGACAAGGTCAAGGTAGGCTTGCTCATCATCAGAGTCGGCCTCATCCAAAAGTCTCTGAATGTTCCTGCTTTCAGACTCCATTACCCTGAAGCTCTGCATCAACCAGGCAGAAAACAAGGAAGGGGTTCCCACACTCTGCCTGGCTTGCTCGACACTTCCCAACGAATAGGTGCATCCGCATGATTGGCGGATGACCGGGTGCGAAGGCAGTAGAATGTCAAAGCTTGGCCCGGACCCATCCTCAAGCAGGTCTGACAGCAGGTTGAAGGACATATGCGCCAGTTCGGTGACCGGCATGCGAGCCGTCGTGCAGGGAACACGAAGCAAATGGCTCTCACTGCTGTCATTGTATCCGAGAATGCGGACATCGCCGGGAATCGAGTAGCCCAACGCTTCCAGCTGTTTCCCTGCAGCGAACATCATCATATCGCTTGAGCAGGCAAGGGTGTCGAAATCCTTGCCGGGCTTCAGTCCCCGCTGCTCGACCAGTTGGGACAGGGCTGCAGAACCCTCGGTCCATGGATGGGGATCGGAGACCAGGCGCGGGTCGAAGACCAATCCTGTCTGGTCGAGGGTATCGCAATAGGCACGGTAGCGGTCCTGTGCCGAGTAGTGGTTCTCCGGTCCCCTGATGAATGCGATTCTTCGGCTCTTGTGCTTGGTTATGCAGTGCAGAATTACACTTTGCACCCCCGCATAGGCATCAAAGGAGACAGTGGGATACCCTTCCCTCTTCAAGCCGATACTGACGCTGGGCAGCGGACCCAGCGTTTCCAAAAAGTCCTGGACATCCTCAACCCGGACGGATCCGGCAAGCGCTGAAGCCCAGACCAGAACACCCTCGACCGTATCGGAGTTCACCAACGGGTAGATTGCATTGCGCAAGTACTCTTGATTCTCCTCGCATTCAAGCCTTCCTCCGGGAAATACAAACAAGGAGGTATGGGAAAGGCTGGCAAGTCGTGCTATCTCCGACCAGAGCTCGTTCGAGGCGCCGGTATGAATCGAGGCGAGCAAGAGTGCAATTTTTCTTGATCGGGCATCACTCACCACACTGCTCCTTTTCGGTTGGTCCCACTACCATGGGTGGTTTCTGATCAAAGGTATCCCTGTGATACCACCAACGGTAGTACAGAAAAGTCCGCTTGTCCACCAATGGTGCGCCCCCAACCGGGATAATCAACAACAGGATAATTCGCCTTGACAGCCCGCCGAGTAGAAGAGTATTATTTGGAACGATGTTTCAATTTTTACCCCTCGAAGCAGCGCTGAAGCGCCTGAACTATCAACTGGACCGAATCATGCCGCTGCTCACCCCCAGTGGAGTCATCCTGGGCCTTTTGCTTGGTTCACGGGTTGCGTGGATGAAACCATCGGTCACCATCCTCTTCGCAATCATTACCTTCATCGGAGGATTGGGGATCAATTCCAATGCCTTCTTCAAGGTAATAAGGAAACCAAAAGCAATTTTTGTATTCATCATCGGTGCAAACTTCGTCATGCCGCTGCTCACCTATGCCATGGCTTCTACGATATTCAGAAACCAACAAGAGATTGCAACCGGCCTGATCTTGCTCATGTCCATACCTACTGCAATAACCGGTTATATTTGGAGTGGTATCTATAAAGGCAACGGGGCCCTCTCCTTGACCCTCATTCTTGTCTCCACCCTGCTTGCGCCCATCCTCACCCCGTACACGGTGAGCCTGCTTGCCAATACTTCGGTGCGCATCGACACAGCCGGGATGATGGTCTCTCTCCTTATCATGGTGGTGGTTCCCTCGGTAGCCGGGATCTTGATCAATAATGCAACCAAAGGCACGGTCAATGATCATATCACCCCCTGCCTCAAGCCGTTTTCCAAAATCGGCCTTTTCCTCATTATCGTGATCAACACCGCCCAAGTTTCCGAGCGGCTTTTGGCCAATGCTTCATGGGCCTACCTGCCCATCGCCCTGACCTGTGCATTTCTTGCCGTGATCGCCTATCCCATCTCCCATACCCTGGGGAGAATCGCCGGCCTTGGAGTGGAGGAGAGCAAAAGCATCACCTTTGCCTCTTCAATGCGCAACATCAGTGCTGCACTGGTCCTTGCAATCGCCTACTTCCCGGCTGAAACAGCCCTTCCGGTAATTTTCGGCATCGTTTTCCAACAGAGCACTTGTGCCGTGATGGCATATGTTCTCTATGGAAGAAAGAAAACCAAGTGATATAGCAAACCAACAAAAGGAGCATAGCCTATGCAGTCAATCACCAGTGTTCATCAGAGTGTACAGAGAAAAGAAAAGGTCCTTCAGTTCGGAGAGGGAAACTTCCTCCGTGCGTTCGTTGATTGGATGATCGACATCCTCAATGAGAAGACCGACTTCAATGGAAATGTAGTCCTCGTCCAGCCCCTGGACCGGGGCCTCAGCGATATGATCAACGCCCAGAAGGGCTTGTACACCACCGTTCTCAGGGGTGTCCAGAACCAGAAGACAGTCGAAGAGTACCGGACAATCAACAGCGTCAGCCGCTGTCTGAATCCGTACAAAGCCGATGATTACCAAGAGTATATGAAGCTCGCCTCCAGTGAGGACCTGCGCTTCATCGTCTCCAACACCACCGAGGCCGGCATCAGCTACCACAGCGGTGACAAGCTGTCCGACGAGCCGCAGGTCTCCTTCCCCGCCAAGGTGTGCGCCTTTCTCTACAAGCGCTACCAAGCCTTCGAGGGAGCCTTGGACAAAGGCTTGATCATCATCCCCTGTGAACTCATCGACAAGAACGGGGACAACCTGAAGCGCATCGTCAAGCAGTATGCACAGGAGTGGAACCTGGAGGCAGGCTTCATGAACTGGCTCGACGAAGCGTGCGATTTCTGCAACTCGCTGGTCGACCGCATCGTTCCCGGATATCCGAGAGCCGAAGCCGAGGCGATCTGCAAGAAGCTGGGGTATCAGGACAACCTGCTCGACTCGGCTGAGATTTTCCATCTGTGGGTCATTGAATGTCACAAGAGCTTCCACGAGGATGAACTGCCGTTCAACAAGGCAGGCCTGAATGTGGTGTGGACCAACGACATGAGCTTCTACCGCACCCGCAAGGTCCGCATCCTCAACGGGGCCCATACCATGAGCGTGCTGGCAGCCTATCAGGCCGGCCATGAGACCGTCCAGGATTGCATCGCCGACAAGGCGCTTCTCTATCCATTCATGTATCAAGGCATTTTTGAAGAAATCATACCCTCGATGGATGGATCGAAAGCAGAGCTTGAGGCGTATGCAGCCGATGTATTGGAACGCTTTGAGAATCCCTACAATCCTCATCAGCTGCTTTCCATATCGCTGAACTCGGTCTCCAAGTTCAAAACCAGGAATCTTCCTTCCCTCTTGGGGTATAGGGAAAAGGTCGGCAAACTGCCCAAGCGGCTGGTCTTTGCACTTTCCGCTTTGATCAGCTTCTACGAAGGAACCGAGTATGAAGGTTCAGCCCTCAGGGGAAGCAGGGAGGGTGAGACCTACCTGATCCAGGACAGCCCTGAGATTCTTGAGGTCTTCGCTTCTCTCTATGCCGAGGGAGGCAGTCCGAAGGCAAAGGCACAGCGCCTTGCCAAGGCAGTATTGTCCAATACCGCCTGGTGGGCCCAGGACCTGACCAAGGTCGAAGGACTCGAGCAGGCGGTGGCTGCAAACCTCGAGGCTATCTGGACAGTCGGTATGAAAGAGGCCCTTGCCTCTCTCTAACAAAGCAAAAGGAGCAGTTATGCAGACATATTCCGTTTTAAAGGTCCATCCCGATGACTCGGTTGCAGTTGCCATCCGTCCCCTTGCAAAAGGGGATGTGGTCGATGTTGCAGGCCTCAAGATCTCCCTTGTCACCGATATCCCCTCCGGCCACAAGTTCGCCCTCAAGGCCCTTGTGCAAGGTGAAAAAATCATCAAGTACGGCGCTCCGATCGGGTATGCCGTCACCGATATCGCCTCTGGCGATCATGTGCATGCCAGCAATATCAAAACCACGCTCAGCGAACATGCCGAGTATGGATACGACAAGGAGCTTTCAGAGCGTTTTGCACACAAGGCGGAGCAGCTCAGAGTAACATGGGAAGGCAAGGTTCCCACCATCAAGGCGTATCGTAGAGCGAACGGGACCATCGGCATCCGCAACGAACTTTGGATTGTTCCGACCGTCGGATGTGTCAATAAGATTGCAGAGAACCTGGTTTCATGGGCTCAGCAAAACCTGAAGAAGGAACCCTTCTACGATGGGATCCACGTCTGGTCGCACCCCTACGGGTGTTCCCAGCTCGGGGACGACCATGAGGCGACACGCACCATCCTTTCCGATCTCGTTCACCACCCCAATGCAGGCGGTGTCCTGGTACTCTCCCTTGGTTGCGAAAACAATACCCCGGAATCTTTCCGTGCCCTGGTGGGCAAGGTTGACGAGAACCGGGTGAAGTTCCTCACCACCCAGGAAGTCAGTGATGAGCTGGAGGAGAGCAAGCGGCTCTTGACCGAGCTGTATGAGGCAATGCGAGACGACAAACGTGAGGATGTCGGCATGGACAACCTCATCGTCGGCTTCAAGTGCGGCGGCAGCGACGGGTTGAGCGGCATCACGGCAAATCCCTTGGTCGGTCGTTTCTGCGATGCACTGACGGCCATGGGCGGTACGGGAATCCTGACCGAGGTTCCCGAGATGTTCGGAGCGGAGCAGCTGTTGATGAACCGTGCGGTGGATGAGCAGGTGTACAACCAGATTGTCGCCCTGATCAACAACTTCAAGCAGTACTTTGTAAAGCACGATCAGGTTGTGTATGAAAATCCCTCTCCGGGCAACAAGGCCGGCGGCATATCCACCCTTGAGGACAAGAGCCTTGGCTGCATCCAGAAAGGCGGTCAGGCCATGATCACCGATGTCCTTGGGTATGGGGATCGCATCAAGAAGCGGGGGCTCAACCTGCTCAACGGCCCGGGCAACGACATTGTCTCCACCACCGCCCTTACCGCTTGCGGCTCCCATATCATCCTCTTCACCACCGGCCGAGGGACACCCCTTGGCGCCCCGGTGCCGACGATCAAGATTGCTTCAAACAGCGCACTTGCAGAAAAGAAGGCGAATTGGATTGATTTCGATGCCGGGCGTCTCTTGCGGGAGGACGAAGAGACAGTCCTTGCCGACTTCATCACCCTCATCCAAAGGGTTGCAAGCGGCGAGGCAATGGCAAAGAATGAAGAAAACGGGTATGCCGAAATTTCACTGTTCAAGGATGGGGTCATCCTCTAAGGACACACAATAAGGAGAAACATCATGAAAAAGTTTATGGATGAGCATTTTTTACTCCAGACCAAAACCGCTCAGACCCTCTATCATGAGTATGCCAAGGATGCAATGATCTTTGACTACCATTGTCACCTCATTCCAAGCGAAATCGCCAACAACAAACGGTTCACCACCATCACCGATGCCTGGCTTGGCGGAGACCATTACAAGTGGAGAGCCATGAGGGCCAACGGAACACCCGAAGAACTGGTGACCGGCAAGGATGCCGATCCCTTCGATAAGTTCATGGCATGGGCGTCCACCATGGAACATGCTTTAGGCAATCCGCTCTATCACTGGACTCATTTGGAGTTGCAGCGCTACTTCGGCATTCATGAAGTGCTGAACACCAAGAGTGCAAAATCCATCTACGAGGAAGCAAACCGGCAGTTCAAGGAAAACGAGAACCTATCGGTCAAGGGCATCATGAAGCAGTTCAAGGTCTATGCAGTGGGGACGACCGATGATCCAGCCGATGACCTTGCTTTCCATGGCCAGATCGCCAAACAGAAGGACTTCCCTGCAAAAGTTATTCCCTCCTACCGCCCCGACAAGGCTTTGAATATTGAGAAGGACACCTTCCTTTCCTATATCGACAGCTTGGCAAAGGCCAGCGGGAAGAGAATCGAGCGGGCCACTGATGTCGTCGAAGCTCTCATCGACCGTCTCGATTTCTTTGTAAGCATGGGCTGCAAAGCATCCGACCACGCTCTCATAACCGCTCCCGCCATTTTCAAGAGTGAGAGCGATGTGAACGCAATCTTTGCAAAGAAACTGGCAGGGGCGACGCTCTCCTTGGAGGAAGTGGAGGCCTATAAGACCTTTGTACTCACCCATCTGGCTAAAGCGTATGCAAAGCGGGACATCGCAATGCAGCTGCACTTTGCCGCCATCCGTGACAACAACGGCATGATGTTCAAGAAACTCGGACCCGATACAGGGTATGACGCTTCCCATGATAAGGAACTGGCTGCCTCCCTCTCTTCATTCTTGAACAACCTCTCAGCCACAGGCGAAGTGCCCAAGACCATTCTGTACACCCTCAATCCCAAGGACTATTACTCCCTGGCTACGTTAATGGGTTGCTACCAGGATGGAATCCCGGGTAAAATGCAACTTGGCTCAGCCTGGTGGTTCGCAGACCACAAGGACGGCATGGAAGAGCAGATGAGAATCCTGGGCAATGTGGGACTCCTTCCCCGTTTCATCGGAATGCTCACCGACAGCCGATCCTTCCTCTCCTACTCCCGCCACGAGTATTTCAGAAGGATTCTCTGCAATATGTTCGGCACCTGGGCGGAAGAGGGCGAGGTTCCCTACGACCTCCAGATGCTCGGCAAGGTCGTACAGGACATCTCTTTCGGCAATGCCAAAGCCTATTTTGAAGGGTAAACCGATGACAAAGAAAGAAACCGATTCAGGAAGCGAAAAGATGCAAACCAGCGGGGTGATACGCACCATCGCCATCCTTGAAACACTCTCCAGGCATCAAACCATCAATCTGGAAAGTCTGGCAAAGGAAACGAAATTGCCAAAAGCCACCCTGCTTCGGTTCCTCTCTACATTGGTCAACCTTGGGTATGTCTATCGCTCTCCCAGCGACCTCTACAGTCTTACGCTGAAGATGTTCAGCGTGGGGTCCCACGGACTCGAGCATATCGACCTCATCCAAATCGCCAACCCCATCGCACAACAACTGTGCGAGGAGCTTGGCGAGACGGTCCATATGGGAGTGCTGGAGGAGGACGAGGCGGTATACATCCTCAAGAAGGAATCGTCATTCACCATCCGCATGTACTCACGGGTGGGAAAGACCATTCCCCTGTACTGTACCGCCATCGGCAAGATTCTTCTCAGTGACATGAACGAGCGTGAACTATCCAGCTACCTTGACAAGGTGAGTCTCAAGCCCTTTACACCGAATACCCTTCGAGACAGCCAAGCCCTCAAGCAGGAGCTTACGCTGATCCGAAGCCAGGGTTGGGCGTGGGACAATGAGGAGCACGAGATGGGAACGCTGTGCATTGGAGCCCCAATCAGGGACTATACCGGCAAAACGATAGCTGCCATGAGTGTCTCCTGGCCGCTGTTCAGGTTCAATCTTGAGGAGAAACAACGGATCGTCTCCTCGATACTCAAAGCCTGTACCAGTCTTTCCAAGCTGCTCGGCTGGACCGAGGAATAAGGACACATCATCCCTGAGCGATCAGGGATGTTTTTTTATCGATGGTGTAGTACCATCGTAGCAAAAGGAGTGAGCCATGCAGAAAATTCGTTGGGGGATGATCGGGTGCGGTTCGGTCACTGAAGTAAAGAGCGGCCCGGGATTCCAGAAAGCAGAGGGGTCCACCTTGGTTGCCGTCACAAGCCGCTCGCCGCAAAAAGCCCGTGACTATGCCATGCGCCATGGGATTCCCAAATGGTACGATAACGCCCAAGACCTCATCGATGACCCGGAGGTGGATGCCGTCTATATCGCCACCCATCCCGATTCACACTACTCCTATACCCTGCTGGTCGCACAAAGCGGCAAGCCGGTGTACTGCGAGAAGCCTTTGGGAATCTCTTCATCCCAAAGCCGGGAAATGGTGGATTTCTGCAACCAGAAAGGTGTGCCGTTTTTCAGCGCCTACTATCGCCGTGCGCTTCCCAAGTACCTGATGATCAAGAGCATGATAGACGGCAAACAGTATGGGGATGTACGGGCTGTGCATGTTTTCATGCAACAGGCCATCAAGGAAGAGGACAAGCAAGGCGGCGGAACTTGGCGGGTGCGCCCTGATGTGTCCGGGGGAGGGAAATTCCACGATGTAGGCTCGCATGCCCTGGACCTCATCGACTGGATGTTCGGCCCCATTGTCGAGGCATGCGGACAAGGACTCAACCAGAGCAAGGCCTATCATGCAGATGATCTGGTCTATGGGCACTTCAAGACCGAGAAGGGAATTCCAGGTACCGGACTGTGGTGTTTCAATACCTTCAAGGATGAGGATGCCACCCATATATACCTTGAAAAGGCCAGAATTTCCTACTCCGTACTCGATATTGGCCAACCTATTACCGTTGCCACCGAACAGGGAGTACAGACCCTTGCCGTTCCCCAGCCGCCCCAGCATGTCGCCCAACCACTTATCCAGACCATTGTGGACCAGCTGCTGGGCAAGGGGACCTGTCCCAGTACCGGAGAGAGCGGGGCGAGAACCGATGTTGTTCTGGACCGCCTGATCGGCAGACTCTAGAGAGGAGACTTCACCATGTTTGTATCACATCGCGACCTCATCGAGAAAAAACAGATTTCCGAATTAATCACCAAGCAGATTTTGGTCGGCCCCAAGGAGGGCTGGAAAGACCATGTGATGAGAATGTTTACGCTGGAAAAAGGAGGAAAGGCTCCCCGCCACTCCCACCCCTGGCAGCATATCATCTATGCAGTCGAGGGGAAGGGAAACCTCTATATGGAAGGCAAGGATTACCCGCTGAAGGCAGGTTCGGTAGCCTATGTCCCCGATGACGCCGACCATCAGGTCTCCAATGCATCAGATGAGAGGTTCGTCTTCATCTGCATTGTTCCCGAACGGGGCGACCGGTAAGGATCCTAGAAGAACCCCAAGGCCATCAGAAGGGAAATCCAGAGAAACAAGCTGAGCAGGGACAAGGCGGTGGTGAATACGACGATTTGTCCCGCCAGTTCTGCATCCCCATTCATCTGTTGGGCCATGGTGTAGGACGATACCGCCGTCGGAGAGGCATACATTGCCATCAAGAGGATCAACTCAAGCCCTCTGAATCCAAAAAGAATGGCTGCAGTGATTCCGATCGCCGGAACTATCACCAGTCTATTGAGCACCCCGAGGACCAATGGTTTTTGGTTTGTCCTCACCGAGGAGAAGGTTACCGACGCTCCCAGAATGACCAAGGCAAGAGGAGTTGCAATATCGGCAATTTCGAAGACAACCCCTTCAAGGCTTTGAGGCAGCTTGATGCCGACAATGGCACACAACAGCCCCAAAAATCCCCCGATGACAATCGGATTGAGAACAATGCCTTTTAAAATCTTTTTTCCATCGGGTGCATTGCCCCTGAAATACTCAAGGATGACCACGCTGAGCACATTGATCACTGGAACTACTACGCCAACCATCAAAGAGGCGATGCCCGCACTGGTTCCTCCATACAAGGTGGCGGCCATCGGCATGCCGAAGAAGATGAAATTGCTCCTGCAAATACCCTGCACCAGCACTCCTCGTTTCGCATTATCCGGTTCCAGACGGGGAATGAGCAGCATATAGAAGCTCACCATCACAATCAAGGAAAGAACCGCATACCACAATAAATTAAAAGAGGTGATGGTGGAAAAGTCGGTTTTGTAGATGTTTGAAAAGAGCAACGTGGGCAGAAAGACACGAAACACCACGTTGTTCATCTCCTTCAGTGTTTTTTCGGAGAGAAACTTCAGGCTCCGAATACCATACCCAAGGGCGATTTTTGCAAACAGTGGAAAGAGGACCGAGAATGCAGTGGAAAATATCATGTTTAGTCCTTATTCCTCACTATGATGATCACATGAGCAGCCATCCCCATGGTGGTGGTGATTTCCATGGTCATGATTGCAGGAACAGCCCTCACCATGATGATGGTGTTCATGCTCGTCTTCGGTGAACAAGGCATGCATCATATCCATGAGAATCGATTCAATCTCCTCATTCTTCCCGCCATCAACCACCATGATGCCCATCTGGGGGCCGATTTTCTCCAAGAGCGGAAGCGTACGTTTGCCAAAGCAGTGGATGGCTTGGGGCTTTCCTTCTTTTTCAAAGATTTCCAACAGATGGCTGATAAAGGCTCCATGCTCTTTTTCATAGTCCTCCACCATGAAGATGTCGAGAATCTGATGGGCCTGGGGGTCGTAGACCAATTGGTAAATGGGAAAAATCGGACGCCCTCCCTTCTCTCCCAACATTGGTTCGGGAAGCATGCCGGTGGCGGTATAGAGAATCTTTCCAGGTTTGGAGCGCATGCGCTTGTAGGTGCGCTGCTTCTCCTCATTGGTGAAGAACGCCTGGGGATATGAGAATCCATAGGCTTCATCCTGAAGAATCTTTGCTGTTACGACAAAGGAGCCGTCCTGCTCTTCAATGCAGGGAATATACTCCTTGCCCCCGCTCTCCTTCAGATTCAGGGAGTCCAGCCAGTACGAGAAGGAGTTTGTCTTGCTCGTCTTCTTATAGGATGCGAAATACTCTTTTGCAAAGAGGATGGCGCGAAGGATGAGAATGAGGTCCTTGGCCTCATCCTGCTCGATGTACCACGGATAGTGATACTGCAGCTTGCTGCGGAACTGCGGATACATGCCGTCCTCGAAAGGAACACCGCTCTCTACGATGGCCTGGTAATCGGCATCCTCGATATCCTCCCGGCCGTTGTTGAGAAGGCAGAGCAGGCACTCCTGCTCCCGTTCCATCTCCAAGTACTCCAAGGAGTCGCTTTCAGCATCCGAAAGAGAGAGGGCAAGGTATCCGGTAAGTCCTTTTTCCCCACGGTAGGCGGCAAAGGCGGAGTCGACAAGGGAAACATAGTAGGGCGTCTTATCCTCGGCAATGACGCAGATGAGATCATTCTCTGAGAATACAGAGGATACGGCGGCATCGGAATAGACCTTGGCAAGACTGTATAGGGTATGGGTGTCCATAATTTTCTCCATCGGTCCATCATACAAAAATCCCGGCCCTTGTCCAATGGCTTCATCCTTGGGTCTTGCCATGGTTATCGACAGACAGTACCATATTGTATATCTCATCCCAAGGATGGCTCTTCATGACAGGATTTGAGAAACTGCAGCAAGCCAAGCGATTCGATATGAAGAAGAAACCCATTCGCCAACGCCACTACCTGCGGCCGGTGACTTGGCTCTTGAGTTATCCTACTGTGTGGGCTCATCGGTTGAAAATCAACCGCATCAACATGGAAGGGATCAAGCCTCCGTTTTTGCTCTTGTGCACACACCATGCTTTCATCGATTTCAAGGTCACCACCGCAGCCCTCTTCCCCTATCGGGCCAACTATGTGGTCGCCATTGACGGCTTTCTCAAGCGTGAATGGCTGCTGCGCAACGCCGGCGGCATCTGCAAACGAAAGTTTACCAACGATTTGCAGTTGATACGGCAGATTCGGGAAGTACTTGCCGTCAACAAGGACGTTCTGGCCCTGTACCCGGAAGCACGATACACCTTGGTGGGCACCACCGCAGTATTGCCTGACTCTCTGGGGAAGATGGCAAAGCTGTTGGGGGTGCCGGTGGTCATGCTCAATATGCACGGGCACTATCTGAACAGCCCTGTATGGAATTTGAAGAATAGGGGCAGTCGTATCGAAGCCGATTACAGTCTGCTGTTCACCGAGGAAGATTTGGCGAAAAGTTCAGTCTCACACATCAATGCAGCAATCAGGAAAGCCTTCGAGTACGATGAATATCGGTGGCAGAAGGAGAACAAGATCCGCATCAGCTATGCAAAGCGTGCCGAAGGTCTGCATAAGCCGCTGTATCAGTGTCCCCACTGCCTGAGCGAGTATACCACCTACAGCGAAGGGGCCCGCATCGGCTGCTCAGCCTGCCATAAAGTATGGGAGATGAGCGAGTACGGCGAGTTGCAGGCCGTACAGAAGGCCGATGATGAAAAAGACCTGGTCACTGAATTTTCCCACATCCCCGATTGGTATGAGTTCGAACGCAAGCAGGTCCGCTCCCAGGTCGAGGGTGGAACCTACTTCCTGAAAACAAAGGCGTACGTGGAGGCCCTCCCCAATGCAAAGGGATACATTCCCCTCGGGGAAGCTCTGCTGATCCATGACATGCAAGGATTCAAGCTGGAAGGGATGTTCGGCAAGGAAGGGTTCCTGCTTGCCAAGACACCCCTGTCGATGTACTCATGCCATATCGAGTATGAGTACTTCGGCAAGGGGGATTGCATCGACCTGTCCACCCTGGAAGACACCTACTACATCTATCCGAAGGAACAAAAATGCTCGGTCACCAAAATCGCTTTGGCAACCGAGGAACTCTTCGCTTTCTACAGCAAGGAACAGGAAGTCAACCCGCCAAGTGTATTGGAGGCCGTTGTTCAATCACCTTCCTGACAGGATGGCTTGGAGTTCTGCGTCACTGATGTAACGGGCCTTGTAGGTGATGCCATAACGCGCCAACTGCCTGACAAAGGAGCGCATATGGTTCTCCGAGCCCTTCAGGAGATTGGTATAGACCCAGATTTCTGCTTCATCGGCAGTCTTTGCAAGAGACTCCTTCAAGTCGGAGATGTCCAAATCCTCGATGATGGCCCCGACCAAGTATGCATCGGTAACGGATTTCATTCCCTGACTCACCAAGGAACTGTATAGTGCAGCCAAATCAGCATTCTTGAATTCACCGGTTGCAGAACCCGAGACAGGATCCTCGATGTTTCGTGCTGCTAGCAGCGCTCCAACTACATCCATGTGCTGCTGTTCAGCCTTCGCTATATTCAGAAAAGTCCTGGCGCCCCATTTCTCATAGAGGGTGAGATAGACATCGCGGGCCAGTTTCTCTTCCTCACGCATATACAGAAGCCCGTCAATGCGGGAGCTGGGTTCAACAATCAGTGCTTGAACCTCTGCCGGTGTTGTTGTTTGTACCTCTTCAATCGGCTGTGCAGCGAGGGAAAATGAAGAGACCAGAATCAATGCCAAAACTATGATGCTTGCATGCTTGTACATATAAAGCTCCTTTGATTGTTGAATCTGACTCAACAATACCGGTACTGGATACAGGCAGTAAGAATCTCAGGTAAAGGTTGGGTAAAGACGAAACAGGCGACAGGGAGTATTTTCCCCATCGCCTGTATCGTATTGGATCGCTGTTGCTTAACGCTGGACGCGTCCGCTTCCATCCCCCTTGAGCAGGGCTTCCACTTCTGCCTTGGTGGACAGGTTGAAGTCACCACCGATGGAGTGCTTCAAAGCCGAAGCTGCAACTGCAAAGTTGATGGCATACTGCTCGTCGTCGCCATACTCGCTGAGTGCATAGATCAGACCGGCTGAGAAGGAGTCACCGCCACCGACACGATCGATGATATCGGTAATCTCATACCGCTTGGAGAGGTAGAAACCACTCTTTCCACTCAGGGCTGCACTCCAGCCGTTGTGATCCGCGCTCTTGCTCTCCCTCAGGGTGACGGCAACCACGCTGATGTTGGGGAACTGGGCTTTGACTTCTGCCGTCAGAGCCTTGTACTCCTCGATGTCAAGCTCGCCGGTGGTCACATCGACCTTGGCCTCGATGGCAAGACACTTCTGGATGTCTTCCTCGTTGGCCACGATTACATCGGCAAACTTGACTAGTTCACGCATTACCTCGGGAGCCTTCTTGCCGTAATTCCAAAGCTTCTTTCGATAGTTCAAGTCGACGGAGACGGTTGCCCCGGCCTTCTTTGCCTGCTGCATTGCAGCAAGGCAGCTGTCGGCTGCATCCTGGCTGATAGCCGGGGTGATGCCGGTTACATGCAGCCAGTGTGCGTCTGCCATAATGGAAGCAAAATCAAAGTCGGAGGGTTTGCTCAAAGCAATTGAGGACGCCTCGCGGTCGTATACTACACTGCTCGGTCTCTGGTTTGCACCGGTCTCCAGGAAGTAGATACCGACGCGTCCGTTTTTGGTCATCTTGATCGATGAGGTGTCGACACCATACTTTCTCACCTCGCGGACGGCGGCTTCACCGATCGCATTGGCAGGAAGAGCAGTCACAAACTTTGCGTCCTTGCCCAGCAGGGAGAGAGAAACCGCAACGTTTGCCTCGCCGCCTCCAAACGTCGCTTCCAAGAGAGGAGATTGGAAGAAGCGCTCGTGTCCAGGACTCTTAAGCCGCAACATAATCTCACCAAACGTTACATATTTCTTACCCATACAAGCCTCCTAGATTTTTTTAACGGGAATACTGACAGCCTCTTGCTATTTGGAATCATAGAGGGTATGCTTGGGTCTGTCAATATTATTTTGAAACAACGTTTCATAATTGAAATAAAGGAGTGAAGCCATGCACGAAGCACTGTTTGAACACATTCACAAAATCGGTCTGGTACCGGTAGTAAAAATCGATGATGCAGGCAAAGCGGTAGGGCTTGCCAAGGCCATGGTAAAGGGTGGGCTCCCCTGCGCTGAAGTCACGTTCCGCACTGCAGCCGCCGAAGAGGCCATCAAGCAGATTACCAAGGCAGTTCCTGAGATGCTGGTAGGAGCCGGAACGGTCACCAATCTCGACTTCGCCAAGAAGGCCGTTGCTGCAGGCGCCAAATTCATTGTCTCTCCGGGTTTCAACCCAACCGTTGTCGATTGGTGCCTTGAGAACAACGTACCCATCGTACCCGGTGTCTGCACCCCCAGTGATATCGAGGCAGGCCTCTCACGCGGGCTCTCCACCCTCAAGTTCTTCCCTGCCGAAGTAAGCGGCGGTGTCGAGATGCTCAAGAATCTTGCAGGCCCCTTCCCCAACCTGATGTTCATGCCCACCGGCGGTATCAGCCCGGCAAATCTGGCTTCCTATGCAAAGCAGTCCAACGTGCTGGCAATCGGCGGCTCCTGGATGGTAAAGCCCGAGCTCATCGAAGCTGAGAACTGGGATGCAATTTCAGCACTGTGCAGCGAAGCGGTAGTCACCCTGCAGGGCCTTGAGTTCGCACACCTGGGCATCAACAACGAAAATGCCGCCGAAGCTGAGAAAACCATTGCAGCCCTGGAGGCATTCGGCATGGTCAAGAAAGTCGGCAACAGCTCCACATTCCTGAATACCTCCATTGAGGTCCTGCCCAAGATGTACTATGGAAGGCTCGGCCACCTCGGCTTCAAGTGCTTCGATATCGAGCGCACCCTTGCCTACCTGGGCCGCCATGGATTTACGGTCAATGAAGAGACCATCACCCGCGATGCAAAGGGAAAGATCAAGGTCTGCTACATCCAGCAGGAGTTCAGCGGTTTTGCGGTACACCTGATCAAGGCTTGATTCCAAAAAACCTATTCCAAACGCCGGTTCTCATCTAGCAGAGCCGGCGTTTTCTTGTTTACAGTAAGCACATGAATAGTATACAAAGCCATACGCTTACCGAAGAGCAAATGAAAGAAATTGAACAGTTGCAGGATGTCTCCCACCTTTCCGAAGGTTTGGAAAATCGTGTATTCCTCTCCTCTGAAATGAATGTATACAAGGATCTGGATTGTTTCTTCCTCGGGTATGAAGACAACACACTCATCAGTTTTCTCTGTGCGTTCTTTCCCAGCCGCAAGGAGGTGGAGTTCAATGGCTTCACCCACCCCGACCATCGCAGGCAAGGTCATTTCACCCGCCTCGTTGAGCATGCGCTCTCCTTGTATAAACCATGCTCCTTCACCCAAGCGCTCTTCCAGCGTGAGCTGAACAGCCAAAGCGGGCTCTCCTATCTTAAGAAACGATATCCAGAGCTCGATCGCAGCGAGTATGTGATGATGCTTGAAAGACAGCATTGGATGAACAAGGAACAGAGTGGCACCCTTGAGTTGGTTACTGAACAGAACAAAGAGGCTGCCATTGCAGTAATGAGTGATGCCTTTGGAGAAGATAGCAAGGAAAGCTCCCATACCTTGGAGTACCTGCTCTCCCAAGCAGACCGAAAAACGTTCCTGTATCGGTTCGAGAACAAAGCAATCGGGGTTCTGAACGCGGCCATGGAAGATGGAGCGTGGGTGCTTCACGGAGTAGGAATCATCCATGACTCCAGGAACAAGGGCATGGGAAGGCAAATGCTCAGCCTCGCCTTCGATCATCTCTTCAATGAGGCAGAAACTATACAACTTGAAGTGGACTCTGAAAATCCTCCTGCACTTGCCCTCTACCGGAAACTTGGGTTCAGAACCACCAGCCGAGTCGATTATCATAGATTGATTTTGTGATAATGTGAACCGTTTTGGCCATTGGTTGCATTTAGCTTGACGGCTCTGGTATGGCGGCTTAGCATTATCTATCATGTTATGTTTTTGACCGCATCCATGTGGATGACGGAATGCAATTTGGAGGAAAGAATGAAAAAAACACTAGCAATTCTGCTCGTACTTGTCATGCTCGTACCTGCTCTGTTTGCACAGGGCGGACAGGAAGCTGCTCCTGCTGCCCCGGCTCCTGTGGCTCCCGTAGCTGCCCCTGCTCCCGCCCCGGTTGCTGCTGGCACCGGCAGCGTCAACGCCTATACAACCCTTGAGGAACCCCTTGCTGCAAAGCTTTTCCAGCTCTTCGAGGCTGAGACCGGTATCAAGGTGAACTTCGTCCGCTTAAGCGGTGGTGAAGCTGTCGCTCGTTTGGAAGCTGAATCCGCCAATCCCCAGGCATCCATCTGGGTCGGCGGTGTAGGCCTGGACCACATCACTGCAAAGAGCAAGGGTTTGACTACTCCGTACGTAAGCCGCTATACCAGCAAGACTCCTGCTCAGTTCCGTGATGCAGAGAACTACTTCATCGGACTCTATGTCGGACCCCTCACGTTCGTAACCAACCTCGACCGTGCCAAGGAACTTGGTTTTGAGGCTCCCAAGAGCTGGGCAGACCTGCTCAAGCCCGAGTACAAGGGTTATATCCGCATGGCAAACCCCAACTCCTCCGGTACCGCTTACAACGTTTTGACCACGATGCTCGATATCTTCGGCACCGAGGACAAGATGATTGAGTACATGAAGCAGCTGGACAAGAACATCGACCAGTATACCAAGAGCGGCTCTGCACCCGGCAAGAGCGTAGCAACCGGTGAGATCCCCATCGCCATCGGCTATGCACATGACCAGGTCAAACTCAAGGCTGCCGGATCTCCTGTTGTCATCACCGCTCCCAGCGAAGGAACCGGTTATGAGCTGGCTTCCATGTCCTTGGTAAAGGGTGGCAAGGATACTGTCAACGCCAAGAGGCTGTATGACTGGATCCTTTCCAGCCCCGTTGCACAAGCAACCTTCACCGAGTGGTATGTGGTATTGGTGGCGGATGGTGCAGCAAAGCATCCCGACGCCCTCTCCATCACCGAGATCAAAACCGTCACACAGGATATGGCTTGGGACGGCGACAATGTAAACAAGACCAGGCTGCTTGACCGCTGGACCAACGAAATCGGCAACAAGAGATAATTACCATCAGGTAATTTGGCTTTTCCTACCACCCTGCAAGCAATCCTTGCAGGGTGTGTAGTCCAAACGGAATGATTCGATGTTTACAAAAAAACGCATCCTTCAGTTCTGTGCTGCGGCACTGATTTTCCTGCTGGTGGACTTCTGGATGTACAGTATGCTCTCTTCCAACTTCAGGGGCTATGAAGAGCAGCGGAACTTCAATGAAATAGAACTGTTCGCCCAAACAGTACCCGAAGAGACCACCAATGAGGCGTATGAGGGGTGGATTCCCACAGTCAAGGACATCATCCCCGGCTCTCGCGCCCTCTATCTGGCTTTTGATGAACTCACCTTCGATTTTGTCCCTCTCACCGGCTCACAAACAACCCGTGCCCTGTTTGATGCCAACAAACCCAATGCTGAATTCCAAAAAGCCCTGGAAAGTGTCTATTATCTTGAGCCCATGCGCCTTGGCTCCACCTACAAAGCAGATTACAGCATCGATCCGGATGCCAACAGCTTTGAGCTTACCGACAGCCAGGTCTACTTTGTTCCGGTCATCGACGAAACCGGTTACCAGGTCTCCGGAGCCGTCATGATCCTGGTCCCCACCAGCACAGCCACCGGGTTCAACAATCTGCTCAGGACCCTCTTCATTGCGGCGGCTGTTGTTTTCTTGGGCATCCTGTTGGTTCTCACCTTCACCCGGGACCCGATGACAGGCTTCATGGTCCTCGGTCTTTTTGCCATCGTACTGGTTTTCATCGCCTATCCCCTGATCGAGGCAGTCCGCCTCTCATTCATGAAGGACGGCGTCTTCAGCCTGCAAACCTGGAAGGAAAGCCTCTCTCCCACCTATTTGGTCGCCCTCTGGGGTTCTCTCAGGTTGGGAATCCTCACCGCCACCATCTCTACCTTGGTGGGGTACATGTTCGCCTTCCTCATCGAACGAACAAGCTTCAGGCAGAAGAAACTGATGACCACCTTGGCCACCATGCCGGTCATCTCTCCTCCCTTCTCGCTGTCGCTCTCCATCATCCTGCTCTTTGGAAACAATGGCTTGATCAGCAAGCAGCTGCTTCATCTGAACACCTCCATCTATGGCTTGGGAGGGTTGACCCTCGTGCAGATCATCGGCATGTTCCCCATCGCGTTCATGACGATCAGCGGAGTGCTCAGGCAGATAGACTCCACCGTCGAGGATGCTTCGCTGGACCTCAGCGCAACCAGATGGCAGACCTTTAAGTCGATTACCCTTCCCCTGTCAGCCCCCGGAATCCTCTCTGCCTGGCTGCTGGTATTCACCAACTCCCTGGCTGACTTTGCCAACCCCCTGTTGCTCAGCGGCGACTACCGGGTGCTCTCGACCGAAGCCTATATGTTGGTCACAGGGCGCAGCAACCTTGGAGCAGGTTCGGCCCTTTCGTTCATCCTGTTGATGCCCACCCTTACCGCCTTCCTCATCCAACGCAACTGGGTGTCCAAGAAGAGCTTCGTAACCGTTACAGGAAAGCCTTCCACCAACCTTACCGAATTGACCAACAAGCCGGTGAGGATGGTTTTAGAGATCGGCTCATGGATTTTCATCGGCTTTATCGGGGCTCTCTACCTGACCATCGTGGCAGGATGCTTTGTAGTGAACTGGGGTATCGACTACTCCTTCACCCTTGCAAACTGGGGAGAGGCACTCTCGCGAGGCTGGACTTCCATCCGTGACACCGTCACCCTGGCGGCCATCGCCACACCGATTGCAGGCCTGCTCGCCATGCTCAGCGCCATGCTGATCGTCCGAAAGAAGTTCCCGGGCAAACGGTTCTTGGAGATGATGATCATGACTCCGTACGCCATCCCGGGTACCTTGATCGGTATCAGTTATGTACTGGCTTTCAACAAGCAGCCGCTGCTGCTGGTGGGTACCGGTGCGATCATCGTCATCAACTACATCATCCGCGAACTGCCGGTAGGACTTGAGAACGGCATCACAGCCCTTCATCAGATCGATCCGGCCATCGAGGAGTCGGCTGCAGACCTGGGAGCCGATGTTCCCACCGTCTTCCGCACGATTGTTCTCCCGTTGATCCGGCCGGCCTTTTTAAGCAGCATGTCGTACACCTTCGTACGCTCCATGACTGCAGTCAGCGCCATCATCTTCTTGATATCGGCTCGCTGGAATCACCTGACCGTCTTGATTTTCAACTTCTCTGAAAACCTCAGATTCGGTCTTGCCAGCGTCTTGTCAACCATCCTGATCTTCATCGTCCTCTCTGTTTGGGCCCTGATGCAGATCGTGGTCCGTGATGACAAGCTCACCCAGAAAACTATCTCAACCCGCTAAGGTGGTGATCCATGGAAAAGAAAAGTGTATCGGTAACCCTTGAGCATGTAACCAAGAAATTCAAGGATGTAAAAGGAAAGGCTGATGTAATTGCAGTCAATGATTCTCACTTTGTCATCGAGCCCGGCGAGTTGGTAACCCTTCTTGGTCCCTCTGGTTGCGGCAAAACCACCACCTTGCGCATGATCGCCGGCTTTGAGCTGCCCACCGAGGGTAAGATTTATATCGGCAATGAGGAAGTGACCATGCTGCCTCCGAACAAGCGGGATACCGCCACCATGTTCCAAAGCTATGGCTTGTTCCCTCACATGACGGTCTTCGACAACGTCGCCTACGGCCTCAGGCTGAGAAAAGTACCCCAGGAGGAGATTACCAAGCGGGTGAATGAAACCCTGGCTCTGGTCGGCCTTGCCACCTATGGAGACCGTGCTCCTTCCAAGCTTTCAGGAGGACAGCAGCAGCGTGTCGCCCTGGCCCGCAGCCTCATCGTCACCCCATCGGTGCTGTTGCTTGATGAACCTTTGTCCAATCTTGATGCACTGCTGCGTGAGCAGATGCGCGTCGAGATCCGCAAGATTCAGAAGGCATTGGGCATCACCGCCGTCTACGTCACCCACGACCGGGTTGAAGCCATGAGCCTCTCGGACCGTGTCGTGGTCATGAAGGACGGGTATGTCCGTCAAATCGGATCGCCCAATGAGGTCTATGAGGATCCAAACTCCCGCTTCGTTGCCGGCTTTGTAGGAAAGGCAGCCTTCTTTCCGGTACACGTCAAGAAGCATGAGAAGAAGACCTGGGTGTGCGAGCTTGGTGGAAAGGATGTCCTGGTTGAACGCTCGGCTGACAATGTCGAGGTGGGCTCTGAGGCCGTGTTGATGGCCAGACCGGAGTCGCTGCGCATTGTTGAGAGCGGACAGGGCAAGATTGAAGGCAAGGTAAGGATGAATGTCTATCTTGGCCACAGCCTGGAGGCCTTTGTCAGCACCAGCTTCGGAGAAGTCCTTGTCCAAATCGACGACCCCCATGCAAAGAAGGTCTTCAAGGAAGGAGAAGACGTCTCCATCGACTTCACAGCCGACCGTGTACGATTGCTTAACAAGGATGAAGCGTAATCTCCATGAAGAAGTAGCCATGTTGATCAGGCTTGTACTTTCTTGCTATGCCCCGGATTATCCGGGGCATTTCATGTGTATGAACAGCCTCTGAAACTGCAACTTGGCTTCACCTGTTACAACGTACCAGTAGCAATATACCTGCCATTTTTATCAGAGCCTTCCCGTGCAATAACCCCATTATCTCTCAATTCTTTCATTGCCCTTTGTACAGACCTTGCGGAAAGCAATGATTGCTCAGCATTCTCTTTCTGTCTCAATGTTCCATCTTGCTTGATTATCTGCAAAACAAGTCTTGCATTATCTGAAAGGTTCATATCAGATTTGTCTACACCGCCATTGGTTTGTTCGTCAAGAATGCTCACAGCTTCTTTATTGAAAGGAAAACGTACTGAAATGAAATGTTCAGAATATCGAAAAGCATGAGAATGATGCACGTCGCACCACACTAGTACATTCTTTGGATAGCAAACCAAATCTCAGCAAGAGCCTTGCAGTACCGGAGGCGGCCGATCAGCCGCCTCGTTCATCTCTCCTTTATACCAGGCGATTCTTCACTCAATAATTGGATGTCAGCTCTGAAGCTGTACCCCGTCCTCGACCACCAAGGCAGTCTCCACCCCCTCCACCTGTACATCTTGCATGGACAGCTCTACATTCCTCAGCCTGATTCCCCTCCCTTCGGGCTCGGGAAGACCTTCATACATCTCACTCTCCTCAACCGGTGTGAGTCCGCTTGTTGCTACGGTAAAGCTGCAGTTGCGGATTACCAAGTCCCTGATCGGGGACTCGGGCAGCCCTACGATGAAGGCAGCCGAAGAAGTTGAATCCTCGCTGGTGCAATTCTCAATAAGAATACGTTCAATGCTGGGTGTTGTAGCAGTGATCTCCTTCTTTTCCAAGGAGAAATCCTCCTTATTGAGGCTGCCGCAGCGGTAGTACATATTCACGGTAAGGGGACAAAGATTCCTTCGCATCCGAACCGAATCGAAGTGCAGGTTGGAAATCTCCCCTCCTCGACCTCTTCGGGTCTTGATCCTGATACCCCTGTCGGTCCCATCGAACAAACAATCCCTTACTCTCACATCCCTGATGCCTGCAGCCGTCTCACTGCCGATGACAGCCCCTCCGTGGGCGCTCTTTACGGTGCATCCCTCGATGAGGACATCGGTGGTAGGCATGTTGGTGGCAACCC
>JAAZAT010000023.1 GCA_012514185.1 Spirochaetales bacterium
AAGGATTATTCTCGCCATAGGTCTTGGAATAGTCCTCCACCGTTGCTGTCAGCACGGCCTTCGTAATGGAAGTCTGTTCGGAATGATTATCCGCCAATTGATAGTTGCCGCCATCCCTTCCCCCCAGGGTATAGGTGATGGTAACTGGCTTATCGCTTCCAACATTGCTGTCACTGCAGCTTGCCGTTGCTGCAATTGTTACCTCATCGGAGCCAATTACCCCTGCCAACAAGCCTGGTGAAGTAACTGCTACTGATGGAGAGCGGTCATATACCTTGGTTGCGGCAATGGTTGTTCCCGAGATGGCAAGAGCTTTCTTTTCAATTACTCCCGCCACGCTCTTGTTGACTGGCTTGATGTAGTTGCCTGCATCAGGACCTTCGAGTGTATAGGTGACTGTGATGATCTTTCCGTTAGCTGCGTCTTTGTTGTCATACGTTGCCCGGGCGCTAACTGTTACGCTGTCATTTCCGGCAACTCCGACCAAGGCTCCTGGAGCCACCTCACCAACAATTTCGAGCGTTCCGTCATAGGTTTTGCTGGTATTCAGCGTCGGGTCTGCGATGGTCAGCTGGATTGGTTGATAGTGCGGCACGCCAACGCTAAGCGGCTCGCTTGCCCGTAGGCCGTGTGCGGCTGCGTACCTGACCAGATAGGTCCCGGCGCCTAGGATGGTCGTGCCTTCACTGCAGGCGGTATAGGGGGCATCCGCCGGATCGGATGCGAGTCTGTACTCCATGGCTGCCGTTGTTCCATCCAGCCTGCCGTCGGCACTGTCAAAACGTGTAGGAGCGGTGAACGTGAAACCGCTGGAGGCGGGGACAGCCTGGTCGAAGACGACCAGCAGGGTGGTCTCGACTATCTGGCCCTCCCGGATGTCTACACTTGTAGAGCCCATCCCCAACTGCATGTCCGCTGCATCGAAGGCAGTGACGGTGATGGTCCACAGCCCGCTTTTCAAGGAAGAAAGAACATGGCGGGGCGGTACGATGTCGTGTAAGGTGAAGCGTGAGTTGGGATTGTCATGCAATCCCTCCATGCGATAGGAGGCCACCGCCACGTCGGGGGTGTCCAGGACGATGGTAAGGCTTATAGTCCCCAGTTTTTCCATCATATCGCTGCAGGCGGTGAAGCCGAGCATGATTGTGGCAAGCATGATAATTAAAAGGAAAGCTGTGTAGTGTTTCATGATGGTTCCCTAGAAGTTGAATCGAAGGCTGGTTTGGATGCCCAGTAGTGTTCCAATGGTGTTCTTTTCGAAGAACACGACGCCTAGCGGGGCGATGAGAAGGGTATAGGAGTCATTCAGCTCATAGCCGAGGTTCAGCGAGAGGCGGATCTGTTGGTCGACGAAGGGTTCGAATGTCTTCGTCCCGTCCTGGTCGAAGTCTGCGTTGAGCAGATGGACCACCACGCCGTAGCCGAGTTCGGGTGTCATCTGCAGCTTGTCGGTGATTGCAAACCGATACCCTATTCCCACCGACAGGTTCACCGCCTGCATGGTGTCAACCCAGTCGGATTTCGACGGGCCCATGCTGTAGGCGGCCTCAGCGTAGCCGAGGAGGGTCTCCTGCTTGTTCAATGCCATGTTCATTTTCAGCCCGGCCCCGATCACATACGAGTAGTAGGTGGAACTCTTGCTCAGTGGGTAGAGGTTGTACAGCTTCAGGTCCAGCGATTCAACGAGGCTGGACGAATCCGCCTCGGTTGGGGTGACCGTCCATCTCTTGTCCGAGGGGCTGTATCGGTATTCGTAGCTTGAACTCCAGACTTGGTTGTCCTGCGACTGCTGCACAAAGAGCTTGTCCTGATTGCTGTCGAATTCCTCGAGTACCAGGGCGGGGTTGGATGCAGGGACCTCGGTCCATATATCTGTCTCGTCGGCTCCGGTTTGGAAGCGTATGGATTGGATTCTGTTGGAGACTGGCTTTATAACGACCCGAAGCGGTGTGATCTTCCAGCTTTTGGTTGATGAATCATATTGGTATTCGTAGCTTGAACTCCAACTCTGTTTATCCAGCGACTGCTGTACGAAGAGCCTGTCCTTGCTACTGTCGAATGCCTCGAGCACCAACAAGGGATTGGATGCAGGGACTAGCGCCCACCTGTCTGTCTCCTCGACTCCGGTTTGGAAGCGAATTGACTGAACCCTGTCGGAGACGGGTTTGATCAAAAGCCGTAGGGGAGTGTTGGAGGCGAAGACTGATATACCTGAAAAAAGAAGCAGGAGAGCTGTGCAAGCTACCGTCCGAACTTTTACTGTCATGATGAGACCCCTCTTACTCGGTTGGCATCCATACGCATTCTTGTGAAGAAACAAAACACGCATGCGATGTCATCCAAAAAACAGTTTGGACAGTAGCCTAGCAAATTCTACCAGGCAGAAAAGAGGTTATTCATAAAAGGCATCGGTTTCTACATACATAGCAGGAAACAGCTAGATGAGCAGTCTCACCCTGAACAGCCCATCCTGAATTTGGTACAGCAACTCTGCGTCATGTTTGGCTGCAAAGGCTGCAATGCTCTTGGTTCCCACACCATGTCCTTCATCAGGGGAGAAAGGAAGGCCGTCAGGTCCCAGAGTTGCCGTTTTAACGCAGGGGTTGGTTATTTCAAGCAAGAGTCGACCAACCTGATGACAGGTGAGGTTGATGGCGTTTCTTTGGTCTTCGGGCAGCAGCAAGACGCCATGAATGGCATTTTCCAAGAGATTGGCTACCACCATTGCCAACTCAAGTGAATCGACAGGTATTTGTGCTGCTATCGTAAGGTTGGTGTTTGTTTGAATGCCTTTCTGCTCAGCCAGATCTACGTAATAACTGACCGTGGCGTTCACAGCCTTGTTTTCACAATAGACCTTGATTGGGCTCGTTTTACTCTCATTCTGCGTGCGTAAACAAGCCATGGCCTCTTCGGTCTCGCCCTGTTCAAGAAGGCCTAAAAGCATGCTGTTGAAATGTCTGCGGTCATGGGAGACAAGGCTGTGTTCATAGGCCACTTTTTCCATGAGCTGCAACCTCTCTGTCATGGTTGAGACCGCTTGGGAGAGCAGAATCCTCTCGTGTTGGTTCCTCAGGTTTTCTGTTTCGAGGGCATGCATTGCGGTGAAGCGTTTCAGTGAATAGAACACGGTGCCATAGGCTGAAATGGAGAGGAGGATTAAAAGCAGGAGCGGCCATCTGGAAGAGAGCAAGGTGTTTTGGATATCGCTGGTAACGTAGAAGTAATAGGAGAGGTTGAGGAAAATGCAGAGTATGAGGGCTGAGAACATAGGCCAGTTGTTGACAACCGAGCGATAGAGTGAAAGCAGGTAGCGTTGGAACAAGAAAATCACCAACAAGTAGAGCAGCAACCTGAGGATGGTATTGGCACTCTGGGGATCGGGAAAGAGTTTGCCTAGATGGAAGCTGAGTATGATGACCATCATGGCTATGTTGATGCTGGTGAGAAACGTGAAACTCCACTGCATGAGACTCTGCTTAGTCAGAGGTTTCATGGCGATTCCGACCACTATGAACATTACAATCGTGAAACGAGAGAGCGAGGTAAGATCCCCATACACATAGAACCAGAAGGTGCTGGCAATGTTTATGGTGAATACAAACGCAGTGATGAGAATGGTGGTTTTACGTCCGAATTTTGACTTGGTCAGGGTGAAAAGCAACAGTACATACATCACCGAGGTAACGCTGCCGCGAAGAATGTTGTTGATCAGGTCCTGTATCACGTTTTCCCCTTCGATGAAAGGTAATTCATGTAGATATCCCGCACCGTGCAGTATTGCTTGATTACGATGGGAACGTTGTGCTCTGAGCGGAGGGTGAACCGTGTTTTGGTAAAGCTTTCGACATAGTCCATGTTGAGTACGTAGGATACATGGGGCCTGATAAAACGCTTGTCATGCAGTGTACGCTCAATGTATCGGGAGAATGTCCCCTGAATGACTTTGGACCGTACCGTCCTGCCATCGGTAAGGGTGTATATGACTGTGTGTTTGGAGTATTCGCAAAAGAGAATTTCCGAGGGTCTGATGACTTGTATTCCCGCATGGGTTTTTACGGTGAGAACATGCTCATCAGATGGGTCAAGCTTTGAAGCCGCAAGGGAAAGTGTAGCATGAAGCCGGCCCTTGTCGATGGGCTTGAGCAGGTAGTTGATAGGGTTTGTTGCAAACGACTGCAAGGCAAAACTAGGTTCTGAAGTGGCGTAGATGATGACGGCCTGCTGATCGTGCTCACGGATGGTCTTGCCTACTTCGATTCCATGGATCATGGGCATGACGATGTCCAGGAGATAGATGTGGTATCGACGTTTTTCGCAGCTGCGCAAGAGTTCATCAGGATGGAGGAATTGATGGACGAAGGCTGGGTTGTTGGAATTTTGCACCCATTCGTTCGTATATGTTGCGAGCAGTGCCAGCTGAGTGGGGTCATCGTCGCAAATGGCAATATCCAGCATACCTCATCCTTGCAGCAAGATCAGAATTCAGACCCTGTCACTCTACTGTATACAAGGGGACAAGTCCATGCAAACGGTGTTGGAAGTAGGGAAGAATCCAGTTGAATCCACTTTTTTTCCTGTACATTGTACCGTATGCTATCTTTAGGCAGAGAGGTTGTATATGGGTATGGTACATGTCGGACTTGATATCGGAACCACAAATATTACCATGGTGGTGTTGGACCTTGAAGCGGGCAGGTTGCTGCCTGCAATCTCCTTGGCTAATCCGCAATTGCAGACAGGGGAGCTGTACTCGTATGCTCAAGATCCCCATGCGATAGAGCAGGCGGTAAGGACATTGCTCGCCAAGGTTTCTTCTCCGATAGCCTCCATCTGTGTGACCGGGCAGGTGCATGGCATCCTGTATTACGATGCTTCGGGTCTGGCGGTCTCTCCCTTGTACACTTGGCTCGACCGAAGGGCAATGGAGCAGGTGGATGGCATCGATTCCCAACAGCTGCTGCTTGAGAAAACCGGGGTGTTGCTTCCCTCGGGGTATGGCTTGCTGGCCCATTATGCCAACCGAAG
>JAAZAT010000184.1 GCA_012514185.1 Spirochaetales bacterium
GGCCAAGCAGAGGATCAAGAAATAAGGTTGTCTGCCGTGGGGATGGGATGATCCATCCCCACCATTGTTCCACATAAAGGATAATTGCATGAGTCAGTTGAAAAAAACTACAACATCCGACCTTGTCATGGGCATACTGCTCATTGCATTCGGAATCTTTCTTATCGTCGAATCATTGGGGATGAAGGTGTACAATACCTTCCTTGATGCACCCGGCTTCTTTCCCTTGATTCTGGGTATCATCTTCATCGTATTCGGCCTGGTAATGCTCGTCGGTGCACTGCGGGGCGGCAGCATTGAAGCTGCAAAAGACACCTTCACAAAGGCTGCTCTGACGAAACTTTTTTGGAATCCTCAAGCCAAACGAGTCGTCATCCTCACTTTCTTCATGGTGGTCTACATCTTTGGACTTATCGGAAGAGTTCATTTCGCCATTGCAACGTTCCTGTATCTGTTTGTGACATTTTTCTATCTGAAATCCACGACGCTGGTGAAGAACATCATCATTTCTGCCATCTCTGCACTGATCATCGGTGCAGTCTTCCAGTACGTCTTTAAAATTCCTCTTCCCTAAGGTTAGGAGAACTTATGTTTGAAGCATTCGCACAACAATTGGCCCTGTTCGGATCCGCTGCCTCCCAAGCATTCGGATTTCCCCAGGTGTTTGTAACCATGATTGCCACCGTTGCAGGCATTATCGTAGGCGCAATACCAGGCCTTACTGCAACCATGGCTCTCGCCTTGTTGATCAATTTGACGTACTCCATGCAGCTTCCCGTAGCCGTGGCCTTCCTTTTGGGAGTCTATGTAGGAGCGGTCATGGGCGGTTGTTACTCAGCCATCATGATCAACATCCCCGGAACACCCTCTGCAGCAGCTACTGCATTGGATGGATTCATTCTTGCCAAACAGGGGCATGGCGGACAAGCAATCGGAGTAGGGGTCATCGCCTCCTTCATCGGAACCTTGTTCTCCATCGTCATTCTTATTTTCCTCACCCCGTTCCTCTATAAGATTGCCTTGAAGTTCGGTCAGTGGGAGTACTTCCTCATCTCCGTCTTCGGCATCATGATCTGTGGAAACCTCTCGACCCAAAGCACCCCGATCAAGGGGTGGGTAGTCGGTTTTCTCGGCTTCTTCACCGCCATGATCGGTCTGGATGCCGTATACGCCTTCCCGCGTTTCACCTACGGCAGCTACAGCCTGATGGGCGGCATCTCCCTGATCCCCGCACTCATCGGTGTGTTCGGCATTTCGGAAATCCTCTCGGTTCTCCAGGAGGATGTGCCGTACTCCATTGAAAGCCAGCTCGGGCGCGTGCTTCCAAACAAGGAGATTGTCAAGGACATCGTCCATACGGCAGTCCGCTCCGGCCTGATAGGCTGCGGTATCGGAGCGGTTCCCGGAGCAGGTGAGGACATTGCTGCATGGGTTTCGTACGACGTAGGAAAGCGACGGAGCAAGAAAGGACATCTGTTTGGAAAGGGTTGCTACGAAGGCTTGGCCTCGGCAGAAACGGCGAACAATGCCTGCATCGGCGGTGCCATGATTCCCCTGCTCACCCTCGCCATCCCCGGCTCCCCGCCGGCTGCCATGTACCTTGCCGCCATCTGGCTGCACGGGATCAAGCCAGGTCCTATGTTGGCCCTGGAGTCTCCGGACTTCCTCTATCTGACGGCAATCACCTTGATCATTGCAACATTCTCCATGCTTTTCTTCGGTCTTGCACTGGTGAAGCCCATGGTCAAGATCCTGAAGATCAACCGAAAGATCCTGATGCCCATCATCGTCCCCTTGACCGTCATTGGTGCCTATGCGGGCAACGTGAACACCTTTGACATCGCGGTCATGTTTGTATTCGGCATCCTGGGATACATTTTGCGCAAGCTCAACTACCCGATGGCTCCGCTGGTACTCGGCATCATTCTTGGTCCCACGGCCGATATCAGCTTCCGTCAGGCACTGATGCAGGGCCAAGGCTCGATCATCCCGCTGCTGGGCCGACCGGTTGGCATTGTGCTCATGCTTGCCATTGTTTGGATTCTCTATGCAGGCATCAAGAACAGCAGGTTGCAAAAGGATGACGGCAGCACAAGCGCCGCCTGAGAAGAAGGAGAGAGGGTGTGAACGTACGAAACAAAGTCATCCTGGTAACCGGCGGAGCCGGTGGATTGGGAGCAGAGATGGTTGAGTTGCTGTGTGAAAACGGGGCAAAGCTCTACATTCTGGATCTGGACGTCCAGAAGGGGGAGGAGCTTGAGAAGGGCATGAGAAAGCTCTCCTATAGCGCCACCTTTCTCAAGCTGGACCTTACCAGCGAGGAGGCCTGGCAGGAAGTTGTTGAGAAGATAGTCGCTGCAGAAGGCCGCATCGATGTGCTGGTGAACAATGCGGGAATCAATATCCGAAAGCCCATCGAGGAGATGAACTTTTCTGAGTTCAAAACCATGATGGCGGTCAATGTCGGTAGCGTGTTCCTCGGCACCAAATATGTCCTGCCGGTCATGCGAAAGCAGGGCGGCGGGGCGATCATCAACACTTCTTCGGTGTGCGGCCTCATCGGTCACCGCTACACCCCCGAGGCGTACACGACGACCAAGGGGGCGGTGACGCTGTTGACCAAGTCAATCGCAAGCCGCTACGGCCATGAGAACATCCGCTGCAACTCGATTCATCCGAGTACGGTGGACACGCCCCTGGTGCAAGAGATGTTCAAGGATCCGGTGAAGAAGCAGCAGCGGCTGGACGAGGTTCCTCTCGGCCGCCTTGCTACCTCCCGTGATGTGGCAAATGCAGTATTGTACCTCGCCAGTGACGAGGCTTCGTTCATCAATGGGATTTCCTTGCCGGTGGACGGCGGGGTGACCTGCTGCTGAGAAATGCAAAGTAAGGTAGGAGAATACCATGGAATATTCAGAAGAACTCGTGAGGGAACTGAAACGCAAGGCGATTCAGGTACGCGCCAACATCCTTGAGATGATACCTCCCGGAAAGGTGGGGCACCTGGGTGGAAGCACCTCCATCGCCGATGTGATGGCCGCCCTCTATTTTCATACGATGAGAATCAACAAGAACAATCCGAAGGACCCAGGCCGCGATCGTCTGATCATGAGCAAGGGCCATGCGGTGCTTGTGCAGTATGCATGCCTTGCCGAGCTGGGGTACTTTGACCGAAGCGAGCTGGGAAAGGTGAAAACCTTTGCCGGCATTCTGCAGGGGCACCCCGACATGGACAAAACGCCGGGCATCGAGGCTGTGACCGGGTCTCTCGGACAGGGCCTTTCGGTCTCCCTGGGCGTCGCCCTGGGCCTCAGGCTCGACAAGAGCGACAGTCGGGTATACGCAATCCTGGGTGACGGCGAACTTGCCGAAGGCCAGATATGGGAGGCCGCGATGGCCGCGGCGGTCTACAAGGCAAGCAACCTGACCGCCGTCATCGACTGGAACGGCGTACAGGCGACCAGTACCACCGCTGAGATTTTCCCCATCGCCAACCTGGTGGAGAAATGGAGGGCGTTCGGCTGGAACGTCATCGAGATCGACGGGCACGACATGATTCAGGTGTTGCTTGCTCTTGATGCAGCAAAAGCTTATACACAAGGACCGACGGCGATCCTCGCCCATACGATCAAGGGCAAGTGCTTCCCGTTCGCTGAAGGAAAGGCGAAGTATCACAATGCTGCCATGAATGAAGAAGAGTACACGATTGCATGGCAGTGCATCGAGAACATGAAGCGGGAGGTAGAGGCATGAGAACCAGCGACAGCTTGAGAAAAACCTACGGCGAGACTCTCGTCGAATTGGGTGAGAAGAACACCGATATCGTGATGCTCGAGGCCGACCTGGGCAATTCAACCATGTCCAGCCTGTTTGGGAATGTGTATCCCGAACGGTATTTTCAGATGGGAATCGCCGAACAGAACATGGCTAGCGTCGCCGCAGGTCTTTCGCTTACCGGCAAGATCCCGTTCATCAACTCCTTTGCTGTCTTTGCCTCCGGCCGGGCCTACGACCAGATTCGTTCCTCGATCACCATCGCAAATCTGAATGTAAAGATTTGTGGTTCGAGCGCCGGGCTTTCCGACTTCGGCGACGGCAAGACCCATCAGAGCATCGATGACATCGCCCTGATGCAGGTGTTGCCGCACATGACGGTACTCTCCCCCTGTGATGCAGTGGAGACCGAGCAGATGGTCAAGGCGATGGTCGAGACCAAGGGTCCGATGTACATCCGCATCAACCGCAACGACCTGCCGGTGGTCACTGACCCGAACTCCGAATATCACATCGGCAAGATGACCCGGGTCGTCGAGGGCAGCGACGTGGTGGTGTTTGCCACCGGCATCATGGTTCAGCAGTCCATGCAGGCAGCCAAGCTGCTCTTGGAGGAAGGAATCAGCGTCAGGGTGGTCAACGTCAGTACCATCAAGCCACTCGATACAGAAGCCCTTCTGGGTTTCTGTGAAGGGGTCAAGGCGGTGGTGACTGCCGAAGAGCACAGCATCATCGGCGGGCTCGGGAGCACCGTGGCCGGCGCCCTGTCCAAGACACGCCTGCCGTTGGACCTCATCGGGGTGGATGACCGCTACGGTACGTCGGCGGAGAATTACACCATCCTGCTCAAGCACTACGGTCTTGAGAGTGAGGATGTCGCATCGAGAATCAGGGCAATCCTGACTGTATAACAAGGAGCTCCTGCATGAAGATAGGATTCATCGGACTGGGGATCATGGGCAAGCCCATGGTAAAGAACCTGCTCAAGGCGGGCCACGAGGTGGTCTGCTACGACGTGGTCAAGGAGAATGTGGAGAACGTTGTGGCCGCGGGGGCAAGAGCCGGCAAGAGTGCGGCGGATGTCGCCTCGCAGGTGCCGCTGGTGATCACGATGCTGCCCAACAGCCC
>JAAZAT010000309.1 GCA_012514185.1 Spirochaetales bacterium
GAGTTCCTTTGGCTGGTGAAATCCATGGAATATATGATCTCGGTGAGGATGGCTTCTTTGCTGCAGACGAATTTCATCTTAATACTCCTAGTTTATTAGAATATGTAGTAATAATAGTAATAATAGCACATATTTTGTGGATAACTTTTTAATTCATTATACAATCTCTTCTTACTTTTTGTCATCCTGTGGATAACTTTTGGACTTGTCCACATTTCATCCACAAGCAAAAAAGCTCTATCCACAGGTTTTTGAGGTTATCCACAATGTGTCCAGAAGCTATCCACAGGGAATTACTTCTTAATATTTGTTAAGTCACGCTTCAATTTCAGGATGGTATTGGAAAACGATTCATCTCCTTTCATCAGTGACTCGATACGGTCGTATGCATGCATGACCGTCGTATGGTCCCGCCCTCCGAATTCAGTGCCGATTTCGGTTGTCGAGTACTCGGTTATATCCCTGGCGAGGAACATGGCGATCTGCCTCGGTTGGATCAGGGACTTGTTCTTCTTCTTGCCCTTGATCTCAAAGCTGCTGACGTTGAAATACTCTCCGACGACCTTGATGATGGTGTCGATGGAGAGCGTTTGGTTTGCGTTTGCAGCCAAGGAAGGGAGAATGCCCAACAACTCTTTTGCCTTCTCGAAGGAAATCTCCTGGGAAAGCAGCTCGCTGTAGGCAATCAACTTTGTTAGGGAGGATTCCAAATCCCTGACATTGGTGCACACATTGGTGGCAATGTAGTTGAGGATTTCCTCACTCATCGAGCTGCCCCTCTCTCCAAGCTTCTTCTTGAGAATTGCCATCCTGGTCTCATAGTTGGGTGGTTGAAGGTCCACATTCAAGCCGCGCTCGAACCGGCTGCTCAAGCGGTCGGTGATATTCTTCAGTTCGCTGATGGGGCGGTCACAGGTGAATACCATCTGTTTCTTCGACTCATAGAGATTGTTGAAGGTATGAAACAACTCTTCCTGGGTGCTGTCCTTGCCCTGCAAGAAGTGAATATCATCGATCAGCAGCACATCGACCTTGCGGAACTTGTTCTTGAAGTGCTGGGTTCTTTGCGATCCGATGGATTCGATGAATTCATTGGTGAACATTTCAGCGGTGACATACATGACCTTCAGTTCAGGTGTATTGTTGATGATGTAGTTGCCGATGGAGTTGAGCAGGTGTGTCTTGCCAAGTCCCACCCCTCCGTAGATGAGGCAGGGGTTGTAACTGACACCAGGATTCTTGGCAATGGCAAGACTGGCATTGTAGGCGAAAGCGGAGTTGTCCCCAATGACAAAGGTGCTGAATTCATAGGAGGGGTTGAGATTGCTCTCTTCCTTCATGCGAAGCGTTTTTTCATTCGAGATTTTGGCTTTCGCCTGGATTTGTACCGGCTCTGGGACCTCCTCGGTTTCCTTTGGGTTGCTTTGTGGTTTTGTTATCTGTTCAATTTCTGAACGCGAGACAACAGTAAACTCAACATTGATGTCTTCTCCGGTCAATTCACAGAGTGTATTGACAATCAAATCCCTGTAACGGGCTATCACTGTATCCAGAATAAACTGACTGGCACCTGCCAGAATTACTTTTTTATCCTCTGATCTCAGGTACGCGATACGGTTGAACCAGGTATTGTATTCCTGTTCAGGCAGCGTATCCTTGATTCTGGAGGCGGTCTCCTGCCAGAATTCAAAATAGGTGGTATGCATGTCGCTCATGCGGCCATTTTACCCTGTAGATACAAGTGGTGCAAGTATTGTTCATATCTCTGTGAGTCCAAAATGTAAATCTTTATAATATAAAAAGTAATAAATTGGTTGGATTTCCTGTCCAAGCTTGCAACTCCTTCCGATTTTTGGTATAATCGGTAGGAATCAGCAACAGCATTTTTTTATTATTGCATAAGGATATAACGAATGAGTGAAGGGAGCTTTGCCAACGGAACGTTCGAGCCGTCCTTGCACCGTGATGGTGTGATGATGGAGAGCGCTTCTCATAACTATTCTGCCGGGAGCATCCAGGTTCTCAAGGGTCTTGAGGCCGTTCGGAAGCGACCCGGTATGTACATAGGTTCTACAGGCATCGAAGGATTGCACCACCTTGTCTACGAAGTGGTCGACAACAGTATCGATGAAGCAATGGCGGGGTATTGTTCAGACATTCAGGTGTTTCTTGATCTGGATGCCGACGGCAGGGAAGTCTGTACCGTCGAGGACAATGGACGCGGCATTCCCGTCGATCTCCATCCGACTGAGAAGAAGAGCTCGCTCGAGATAGCCCTCACCCAACTCCATGCCGGCGGCAAGTTCGACAAGAACTCCTACAAGGTGTCAGGCGGCCTGCATGGTGTCGGTGTGTCGTGCGTCAATGCCCTCTCCATATGGATGGAGGTGACCGTCTATCGTGACGGCGGGGTATACCGGCAACAGTACAGCTGCGGCATCCCGCAGACAGAGGTTGTCCGCATCGGGAACTCAGACCGTTCGGGTACCGTGGTCAGTTTCACTCCCGATTACAGCATCATGGAGCAGAATGCATTCAATTATGAAGTGTTGGTGAGCCGGTTCCGCGAGCTCTCCTTCCTGAATAAGGGAATTTCCATCACCGTCACCGACCGCAGGGGTGAAGAGAGCCGCAGCCAGAGCTTTCAGTCGGAGGGCGGCATCAGCCAGTTTGTCAGCTATCTGAACGAGTTCAAGCGGGTGCTGGTCGATCCTCCGATTTCCATCGAAGGCGAGAAGGATGCCATCAAGGTTGAGATCGCCCTGCAGTACAACGACAAGTATGACGAGAAAGTGCTCAGCTATGTCAACAATATCAATACTCGTGAAGGCGGCACCCATCTGACCGGATTTAGAACCGGTTTGAGCAGGGTGATCAACGCACAGTTGCAGAAGAACACCAAACTGCTGAAAAAATATGAAGAGAAACTCGAGCAGAGTGATATCTCCGAGGGTCTGACCGCCGTTGTATCGGTGAAAGTGCCTGAACCTCAGTTTGAGGGTCAGACAAAGATGAAACTGGGCAACTCAGCGGTTACCGGTGTGGTGTTCTCGCTTGTTTATGAGAAGCTGGGCAACTATTTCGATGAGTTCCCCGCCCAGGCTGAAGTAATCCTGGAAAAGATCATCAATGCAGCGCTGGGCCGTATCGCAGCCCGCAAGGCACGTGAGCAAATACGCAAGAAGAGCGAAGGCGGCGGTCTTCCTGGCAAGCTTGCTGACTGCTCTGAGAAGGATCCGGCCAAGTGTGAAGTGTTCATCGTCGAGGGTGACTCGGCAGGTGGATCGGCAAAACAAGGCCGGGACCGAAGGTTCCAGGCGATTCTGCCGTTGTGGGGAAAGATGCTCAATGTCGAAAAGGCACAGGAGTACAAGGTTCTTGGCAACGACAAGCTGCAACCCGTGATTTCCACCATCGGAGCCGGATTGACCCGCTACAACAACATGGGAAAGGACGAGGATTTCGATAGTGATGTAACCTTCGATGTAAGCAAGGTCCGCTATCACAAAGTCATCATCATGGCTGACGCCGACGTCGACGGCTCTCACATCAGGACGCTGTTGCTCACCTTCTTCTTCAGGTATATGAGGCCTCTGATCGAAGCCGGCTATGTCTACTTTGCCATGCCTCCCTTGTATAAGATCACCATCGGCAAGAAAGTGCAGTACGCCTACGATGAAGAGGCACGGGTCATGATTCTTCAGGAAAACAATATCAGCGACCCCTCAAAGGTCGCCATTCAGCGGTACAAAGGTCTCGGTGAAATGAACCCCGAACAGCTTTGGGAGACAACAATGAACCCTGAGACCCGCTTGATCAGCCAGATTACCCTTCATGATGCCGAAGAGGCCGATCGGGTATTTTCCATGCTGATGGGCGAAGAGGTTGAGCCCCGAAGGGCCTTCATTGACGCGAATGCCGTCTATGTATCGAATCTGGATGTCTAGAAAAGGATAGAATCGTGGAAGAAATAAACGAAAGCAGGACGATTAGAGTAGACGTGTCAAAGGAGATGCGTACCTCGTATCTCAACTATGCCATGTCCGTCATTGTCAGCCGGGCTTTGCCTGATGTCCGTGACGGCCTGAAGCCGGTCCACCGAAGAATCCTCTTTGATATGTTCGAAATGGGACTCAGGGCCAACTCATCCTTCAAGAAGTGCGCCCGTATCGTCGGTGACGTTCTGGGTAAGTATCACCCGCATGGTGATGCCTCTGTCTATGATGCCCTGGTCCGTTTGGCCCAGGACTTCTCGCTGCGCTACCCGGTAGTGAATCCCCAAGGAAACTTTGGTTCCATCGACGGGGATCCGGCGGCGGCCATGCGATACACTGAGGCGAAAATGAGCCGCATCGGTGAGGAGATGCTGCAGGACATCCAGAAGGAGACGGTCGATTTCGGCCCGAACTATGATGATTCCATGCAGGAGCCCACCGTGCTCCCCGCCTCCTTCCCCTTTTTGCTCGCCAACGGGTCCAGCGGCATAGCCGTCGGTATGGCGACCAACATGGCTCCTCACAACCTGCAGGAAATCTGTGATGCAGTCAGTGCGGTGATCGATAATCCCGATATCACCATTGACGAGCTCATGGAGCATATCAAGGGCCCAGACTTCCCCTCCGGTGGAGTCATTTGCGGTATGCAGGGCATCAAGGACGCCTTTACCACCGGTCGAGGCAAGATTGTCGTCCGTTCCGTCTACGAGATCGAAACCAGCGAGCGCGACCACGACCAGATTGTCTTTACCGAGATTCCCTATCAGGTGAACAAGGCTGATTTGGTCAAGAAGATCGATGACCTTCGCAAGGATGGTGCAATCCCCATGATTGCAGTAGTCCGTGATGAATCCGACCGAACGGGAATCCGTATTGTAGTCGAGCTGAAGGTTGGTGCGGAGCCCATGGTGGTATTGAACCAGCTCTTCGCCCGAACGGCCTTGCAGTCGAACTTCAACGTCAACAACCTTGCCTTGGTGCAGGGCCGTCCGCAGATGCTGACGCTCAAGGACATGTTGGTCTACTACATCCGCCACCGTGAGGAAGTGGTGACCAGAAGGACGCGATACGACCTGAGAAAGGCCCAGGAACGGGCTCATATCCTCAGGGGTTTGAAGATTGGTTTGGACAATATCGACGAGGTCATCCAGATCATCAAGGATTCGGCGGACAATACCATTGCCGCCGAGCGCCTGATCGCCCGCTTCAGCCTCGACCAAATCCAGGCTCAGGCAATCATCGACATGAAGCTCGGTCGTCTCAGCCATCTTGAAAGTTCCAAAATTCTGGAAGAGTTGGCCGACCTTGAGCAGAAGATCTCCTATTACCAGGATTTGCTTTCCGACGAGGTCAAGATTCTCAAGCTTGTGCAGAGCGAAGTACGAGCCCTTCCGGCAACCTTGGCGCCCAAGGATCGGAGACTTACCCAAATCGTTCGAGAGGAGCTCGGTCAGGCCACTCTTGAGGATTTCATCAAGGATGAGCAGGTTGTTGTCCTCATCAGCAACAAGGGTTTTGCCAAGCGCATCCCCACTGAAGAGTATGAGGCCCACGGCAGGGCCGGAAAGGGAACAAGGACCACCAAACTCCAGGATGGGGATTTTGTCGACCACATGTTTGTCGCCTCCACCCACGAGTATGTGATGTTTGTCACCAACGCAGGCAAGGCTTACTACACCAAGGTATTTGAAATCCCTGAAGCCAGCAAGACTGCAAAGGGGACCAGCATCAAGAATATCCTGCAGCTGGAGACTACCGAGAAGATTACTTCGATCATCAGCTTCAAGGAGTTCAGCGATGACCACTACTTGATGATGGCAACCCGCAATGGTGTGGTGAAGAAGGTGTCCTTGACCAACTTCATCAATGCCAAGGTCAGGGGCATCAGGGCTCTCTTCCTCGATGAGGGTGATGAGCTTCTCAGCTGCGAGCTGATTCAGGAAGGAGATGAGGTCATGCTCATCACCAAGCTCGGACGGGGCCTGCGCTTCCGCCAGGAGGATGTACGGGCCATGGGTCGTGCCTCACGGGGCGTACGCGGCATCAGGCTGCTGGGTGATGATCAGGTTGCAGGACTTTTGAAGGTGGATGATTCCAAGCGTATTCTCATGATTACCGAGAATGGGCAGGGCAAGCAGGTAACCTTTGACAGCTTCACCGTCCACGGCAGGGCGACGCAGGGCCAAAAGATTTATCGTCTTGGCGGCAAGGCCAGCTTCATTGTCGGTGTCTTGAGCGTGGATGATGACAATGATGTGGTCTGCGTGACCCTGATGGGACAAACTCTGAGGGTCCATGTGAACGCCATCTCCATCCAAGGCAGGAATGCCGCAGGAGTCAAGGTCGTGACGATGAAGTTCAATGGTGATTCCATTGTCGCAATCGCCTCCACCGAGCGGGATGAGGAAGAGGAAGTTGAGATTCCTGAACAGCCGAATCCGGAAGCTCAAGAGGTTGTTGAAGAAGAGGACGAGGAAGAGGATGTTTCTATAGAGGATGATGAGCCTGCAACTGAGCCTTCAGACAACGAATAAAACATCTGTTAAGTAGTTTATCGGGCCGTTCCAATACCCAGGAACGGCCCTTTTTAATGGTTGAAAAGAGACTCTTTTCCCCACGCAAATCTGTATCTATACAGAGAAACACACCCTTGAAAACCTTCAAATGGAGCTTCCAGATGCAGTTTTTGACTAGTTTGCAGTGCACAAGAAAATCGAGGGTGAATAAACGTAGTAGTGTACATTCAGCTGATTTGACTACCTTTGTGGGGAGACTCTTGTGAGAGGGTATTTGTGGATTGTTTCACGTGAAACAATCAAGATGATCCGACTCTTGAGAGAGCACAGGCGTTTCTGGCTCATGCATAGGCGATAGCCATGTACCATTGGATTAATAATGTTTCACGTGAAACGAAGGATACGTCCCTGATTGGGAAGCTATCCAGGAGGATTCATGAGGGCATAAAAAAACGTTCCACGGAAAGTTTCACGTGAAACGTTGTGATTCGAAGGATCGACTTTTTTTAGAAATCCGGGGTGTTTACTACTGTGAGCTTCGGATCGACGAAATTGCGAAGGTAGCGCTCAACGCCGCTCTTGAGAGTCATCTGGGACATCGGGCATCCGGCACAAGCACCCTTCAGGCGCACAGTTACGTCGGTACCAACCAGGCTGACAAACTCAATATCTCCTCCGTCATTCTGCAACGAGGGTCTGATGTCCTCGAGTGCTCTTTTGACTTTATCTTCCATATACTAATCCTCCATAGGGTATCTTGAAGATACAATAGAGCCCAAGAAGGGTCAAGGACTCAGCCTAAAGAGGTGACACTGGTTGGATATTTCCGTATAGTACCCAGTATGAGTGCACAAACAATACTGTTTTTGAACCAAAAGGGAGGGGTCGGCAAAACCACCTCGGCTGTGAATTTGGGATCGGCTTTGGCCCAACGCGGTAAAAAAGTTTTGTTGATCGACCTTGATTCACAGGGAAACCTGACTAGTGCAACGTCTATTGACAGCAGGAAAATGGGTATCTATGAAGTAATAGCAGGTCAGTGCACTGTCCAGCAAGCCATCCAGCAAACTCCCATCCAGAATCTGTATGCCATTGCAAGCAATATCAATATGGCAGGATTGAACATAGAGTTGGTGGAAGAACAGCAGCGGGAGTTCTTTCTCAAGAACGCCTTGGGAGGGCTTGATGAACAGTGGGAGTACATCATTGCCGATTGCCCGCCCTCGCTTGGATTGGTAACCGTCAATGCAATGGCTTGGGCAAAGCAGGTGATCATACCGATGCAATGCGAGTACTTCGCCATGGAGGGCTTGAACCTGCTCATGAGGACGATAGGAAATATGAAGAAGTCCTTGAATCCCAATCTGCAGATTTTGGGAATACTCTTTACGATGTACAGCAAGCGCACGAAACTTGCCAATGAAGTGGTTGAGGATATTTCCTCCTTCTTCCCCAATTTGGTGTTCAGCACCAAGATTCCAAGGAACATCCGCATTGCCGAGGCCCCTTCGCATGGGCTTCCCATCAATGTGTATGATGGTGCAAGCAGTGGAACCAAAGCGTATAAAGCCCTGGCAGAGGAGGTAATCGAACGTGTCGCAAGAAACAACTAAGAAACATGGCCTTGGAAAAGGAATCGGTTCATTGATGCAGGATTACTCCTTTGATTCGGTTCTCGATACCGCATTGGGTCTCTCTTCAACCAAAGGAGGCCAGGAAGGGTCTCAGAAGGTTCTTGAGGTATCACTGGAGCACATTCGTCCCAATCCGAATCAGCCGAGAAAGGATTTCAATCAGGAATCCCTTGAAGAGCTTGCCCAGTCGATCAAGCGTGAAGGTGTATTGCAGCCTATCTTGGTTGAGGAAATTGCTCCCGGCCAATACAGCATCGTAGCAGGAGAACGTCGGTATCGAGCTTCAAAGCTTGCTGGACTGACAAAAATTCCCGTTTTGGTCAAGGACTTCACCCAAATGCAGCGCTTGGAAGTTTCCCTCATTGAGAACATCCAGCGCGAGAATCTGAATCCGATTGAAGAAGCCAAGGCGTATGCGTATCTCATTCAGGAGGCGGGGATAACCCAAGAGGAGCTTGCCCAGAGGATGGGGAAGAACCGCTCGACCATCAGCAACAGCATCCGGCTGCTGCAGCTTAGCTCTACCATGCAGCAGGATCTTTTGCAGGGCAGGTTCTCCGCAGGGCAGGCCAGGGCCATCCTTTCGGTCGTCAATCCTGCAGATCGGGAAATTTTATACCGAACCGTATTGGAAAAAGATCTTTCGGTTCGTGCAACGGAACAATTGGCTGCCCAGTTCAATATGGGAAAGAGGGCTGCTTACCAGTCAAAGAAACGACGTGCAAAGAAAAGCTTGGCAAAATCGCCTGATGTCATTGCGGTTGAAGACAAGTTCCTGCATGTAGTGGGATCACAAGTGGAGATAAAAGGCTCACTGGAAAAGGGAAAACTCGAAATTCCGTATACAAGCAGTGAAGAGTTGGAACGATTATATCAGCTGTTGGCCCCGAGCCAAGAGCTGTTTGAAATATAGAAACCAAGGAGATCGAATGGAAACCAAGAATCTAACAGATGGAGTGTATGCGGTACTGCATACCAATAAAGGCGATATCACCCTGTTGCTTGAACACACGAAAACACCTATGACGGTGGCCAACTTTGTGGGGCTTGCAGAGGGAACGCTCAATGTGAATGGAAACAATAAACCTTTTTACAGCAATATCAAGTTTCACCGGGTGATTGAGAACTTCATGATCCAAGGTGGATGCCCCAAGGGAACCGGCACCGGTGGACCCGGCTATACCTTCCCCGATGAGTTTGATGACTCGCTCAAGCATACTGGTCCTGGCATTATGTCCATGGCAAATGCCGGACCCGGTACAAACGGAAGCCAGTTTTTCATCACCCACGTTGCAACCCCTTGGCTCGACGGCAAGCACTCAGTGTTCGGCCATGTTGTGGAAGGCCTTGATATTGTGAACTCCATAGCACAGGGTGACACCATAAAGACCGTGGAAATCGTGCGCAAGGGTGCCGATGCCGAGGCTTTTGTGGTAAGCAGGGAGACCTTCACCCAATATGTATTAGCCGCCGAGGAGAACAACAAGAAGCGTGAGGCACAAGAGAAGGCAAAACTTGAGGATGAGTTCAAGAACCGCTGGCCTGATGCAATTCTTACTCCTTCAGGCCTTCGTTATGTAGTAAAGAAGGCTGGTGATGGGAAGAAGAGTCCTGTACATGGACAGAAAGTAACGGTGCATTATACCGGATCCTTGCTCGACGGGCGTGTGTTTGACAGCTCGGTAAGGAGGGGTAGCCCTGCCCAGTTTGCCATCGGTGAAGTCATCGAAGGTTGGAACGAGGCTTTGGCAACCATGAGCGCAGGCGAGCAGCGGACCCTGATCATCCCCCCGGAGTTGGGGTATGGCACAATGGGGTATCCCGGCGTGATTCCTCCGAACTCCTATTTGGTGTTCGATGTAGAGCTGATAAAGTTTTAAGTTTTAGCAGAATAAGGAGATACAAGTGAAAGAGAAGGCGATCCAGTATGTCTGCAGCCAGTGCGGGAGAACCGAAACCAAGTGGCTCGGCCGCTGTCCGGACTGCGGTAGTTGGAATACCTTCGAGGAGGAAGCCGTACAGAGTGCATCAACCGGAAAACGGGCGGTGATCAGTACGGCGACCAAACCGATCTCGCTTGGCGAGGTTGTTGTAGATCCTCACTTTCGCTATGAAACCGGTATTTCCGAACTCGACCGGGTCTTGGGCGGGGGTGTCATGCGCGGCTCCTCCATCCTGCTCGGTGGAGAGCCGGGCATCGGCAAGTCGACCTTGATGATCCAGGTGCTTGAGAAGTGTTCAGTGGGCCGCAAGGTCCTCTATGTATCAGGAGAGGAATCGCCGAGCCAGGTGAAGCTGCGCGCCCAACGACTGGGTCTGTCGCTGCCTTCCATAGATATTTTTTGTGACACCCGGGTGGAAATCCTGGAGAAAGTGCTTTCTTCTGCAACGTATGATGTGGTGGTGATCGACTCGCTGCAGACCCTATCCAGTGAAGAGATTCCCTCTCCCTCCGGGTCCGTGAACCAGATCAGGTACTGCTCGACCCTTCTGGTCGGCTTGTGCAAACAACTGGGAACCTCGCTCTTTCTTATCGGTCATGTGACCAAGGAAGGCACCCTTGCAGGACCGAAGGTCATCGAGCATCTTGTCGATACCGTTCTCTATTTTGAACAGGTATCCAGCGGGGTGCGCCTTGTGCGGGCAATGAAGAATCGCTTCGGCTCGGTCGATGAGATAGGCATCTTCAGCATGCATGAGAAGGGCTTGATCCCGGTTGCCAATCCCTCATCGTTTTTCATTACCGATCGTTCGGGATCGGCCCTTCCCCCCGGTATCTCCTATACCCCGGTGATTGAGGGTTCAAGAACCTTCTTGGTGGAAATCCAGGCGTTGACCACCTCGGCTAAGAACGGGTTCAGCCGCATCTATTCAGACCGCATCGATACCGCCCGGGTGACACGGGTTGCAGCAATTTTAGAGCGTCATGCCGCCGTGCGGTTAAGCGATCAGGACATCTATGTGAATGTTGCGGGGGGTATGAAACTCAGTGAGGTTTCCATCGAGCTTCCCTTGGCCCTCGCCCTGTGGTCGGCGGTCAGCAACAAGAGTCTTCCCAAGGCTTTGGTCAGTTTTGGCGAGCTGAGCCTGGCTGGCGAAGTACGCAGTGTAGGCTTTCCGGACAAGCGGGAGAAGGCTGCAAAAGAGCTTGGTTTCAAGCGCTCTTTGCTCCCCAGATCCAGCACTCGTTCTCCCTTGATCCAGCATGCCTGTTCCACGATGCGCGAAGCGTTGGAAATCTGCAATTCTTTGCAGTAAAGCAGTTGGTTAGGATTGCTAATAAAATAAACAGTGATAACAACTATTTCTAATAGAGAGATTTATATATTTCCATAGGTTAGGAAAAAATATGGCTGCAGCAAGTCCTGCAGCCATGGCTTTCTCTTAGTTAGGAATGCAAATTAACCAAGCATGCTCAGCAGGATGGGGAATACCACCACATTGCCTATGGAGGCCGCAAGGCTTGTATAGAGGAATACCAGCAGGGTGTGGAGCACCCGGTTTCGGTACCAGCCCTTGAACGTGGTGGCATCGTCGCCGAGTTGTTCAAAGTCTTTTACTTTGGGCTTTCGCAGGGTTGCCTCCATCAGGCCGCTGACCATGCCGACCCCTATGGCCGGATGCAGGCTTGTAAGGGGTGCTGACAAAATGCTTACCACGGTATTGAGTGGATGAGCCAGGGCCAGGATTGCTCCCAAAGCGGTGAAGGACATGTTGACGGCAAGCCAGTAGCCGAACATCTTGATACCTTCGGTGCTTCCCAGGTTGATGAAGCCGTACAGCAGGATGCCGACAATGAGGATGGGGAAGGCCCAGGAGAGAATCTTTCCGCCGTTTCCAGGTTTAGGGACTACGCTGATATCGGTCAGGTCGGTGCCGATTGTTCCCTGTTCGATCTCTTCCAAGGTCTTGATGATGCCCTTCTGATGCCCGGCTCCGATGACCGCAAGCTTCTTTTGTCCGGGTGCAAGATAGATGCTGGTGGCCAGATAGCGGTCGCGTTCGTCGATCAACACTGCCTTGACCGAGGGAAGCTCCTTTGCCATCTCGTCCATCATATTCTGCATGACATCGGCTTTCTTCAAATCCTCAAGTTCTTGTTCGCTGATTTTCTCATTGCTGAATACGGCACTGATGATGGTGGCGATGAGCTTTGCCTTGTTCCACAGATTGGACTTGCGCCAAGCCCGCTTGAACGTCACTTGGATTTCGCGGTCGCACAGCGAATAGGGTATTCCTTTCTCCTTGGCAAGCTTTGCAGCACTGAGGATCTCTTGGCCGGGGGCGCTGCCGGACTGGTCCCCCATGCGCTTCTGGAAGGAGGCGAGGGCCATGTTTGCAAGCAGCAGGAATCCCTTGTTCTCCTTGATGACTTTCTTGACATCCATATTGGACCAGGCGTTCTCCTGATCCTTGTTTTTCATCCGTCCGTCATCGAGTTCCAGGCAGATATGGTCGGGTTGTTCGGTTTCAATGGCGAGCTCCACCTCGTTCACGCTCTCCTTGGAGACATGGGCGGTGCCGATGAGAAGGATTTGCCTGCCATCGGCGAGGGTGAGTCGGTGAAAGGTATCACTCAGTTTTTCATCAATCATGCAGACAACTATACTCAAGGAAGGGCCGATAAACAAGGGAATTTGACACGCAGGTTCGATTGGACTGGCCCGAATATGAATTCTCCCAATCATTCCATAAATGATTTATTCCTGCCTGTTTGAGATATATGGTTTAATGAGGGGAAGACCAGGGGAGAGGATCCCTGAAGGAGAAATGAAGAGGAAGCCCTTTTGTTTTGTTGGCACACTGCAAAAACTTCCTCTTCATCATAAACACTATAGACACACTACCATCGAAACAGCTTCGATTCAAGAGAACTTCCATCCATCCTTGAGGAAGGGCAATGGCGCGATTGTGTGTCGCACATGCCTGGAACCGGTCGAGTATGCATTCTCCAGGGGACGGGGCAGAAGACGCACGACGGAGAATGGCCCGGCGACAGAGGCTGCAAGCGTTGTCGTCGGCCGTTGCCCGACAGATGGCTGCTACTCGACGATCTATCCAGACGACCTTGTCAGGAACAAGCAGTATTGCCTGGGCGATATTCGCTCTGTGCTGGAGAACAAGGCGGACTACTGCCTGGCAAGCCCGCGCACCAGGTCCTACTGGCGGTCCTGGCTGCGCAAGGTGTGGGCGTCGGTGGTCGAGAAAATCCATCGTTCCATCGGCCGCAGCCTCTCGGAATGCGAAATCGCTTGTGCGCTTACCGCATTCCTCAAGGGATGCGGCGAGTCGTGGCTGCGGTACGTGCTGGACCTTTTTTACACACAATCCAACAACCTTTGCATCCTTGTCGGGCTCATCGGCCCTACGATCGGCCCCAGGGGCGAGAATCTGCAGAAAACCCTCGCTGAGGAGGGTGCAGAACGGCGCAAGCCGCCCCGGGGAGGATGAATGAGATGGAACTGAAGGATTTGAGACCGAACGAACAGGAAAAGTACAACGCCGCCAGGGAAGTCATCGACCTCGGCTGCACCGACACGGCCGTCAGGAGGGGCCGGGCGCGGCTGGGATGCACCCGAAAGACGCTGCTGAAGTACGTACAGTGGTGCAAAAGCGAAGACATATCCCGGTTCAGCCACCGCAACAAGGGCCGAAAGCCCGCCACCACCATACCGCAGGAGACGAGGGAGCTGGTCGAGCGGCTGTACAAGGACACCTACTGCACCGCCAGCTTCACCCATTTTCTGGAGATACTCAAGGAGGACCACGGCGTCAGCCTCTCCGACGGGACGGTGCATTCGATCCTCAAGCAGGCCATGCTCGTCTCCCCCTGCTCGAAGAAGGCGACCAAGAGGCTGATGGAGAAGAAATTGAGGATGCTTGCACGCAAGGAGCACCTCAGCAAGGCCGAGAGCGAACAGGTCAATGCCGCCCTGGCTATCCTGGACGACGCCGTTGCGCATCCGCGCAGGCCGCGAAGCAAGTATTTCGGGGAGATGATCCAGATGGACGCCAGCGAGCTGGTCTGGGTCAAGGGGGCCGGAAAATGGCACCTGCACGTAGCCGTCGACGATGCAACCAGCGAGGTGGTGGGGGCGTGGTTCGACACCCAGGAGACGCTGGACGGCTATTACCACGTTCTGTACATGATTCTCAAGCTCTACGGCATCCCCTCGCGGTTCAGGACCGACCGAAGGACCGTCTTCGAGTACAGGTCCCTCTCCAAACCCGATGAGGAAAAGGACACCTTCACCCAGTTCGGGGCCGCCTGCAAGACATTGGGCATCGAGCTCGAGGCAACCTCCGTACCTCAGCGGAAGGGCCGTGTGGAGCGCCTTAATTTCACGCTTCAAGGCCGTCTCCCGGTGGAGCTTCTGCGCCACGGAATCACCACCATGGAGGGGGCAAACGCCTTCCTGTGGGACTACCTTCCCCGCTTCAATGCGCAATTCTCGCTCAAGGATGAGAAGGATGTGCAGTCCGGAACCTTCCTCCAAGCCCCCGCCGAGGCCGACATCAATGCAATCCTGGCGGTGGTCTCCAACCGGGTCATCGATGCGGGCCACAGCATCAAGTACCACAACGCCTACTACCAGCCCTATGCACAGGATTCGTCCTCACAGCGTCCACGGATTTTCGCCAAGGACA
>JAAZAT010000227.1 GCA_012514185.1 Spirochaetales bacterium
ATGGGAGGACGATTCACATGGCAACTGAAATAGGTGACGCTATCCGGAGTATGGTAGCGGAAAAGAACATTTCCGAAGAGCTGGTCATCAGCACCATCGAGGACATACTTCGCGCAGCGTATAAACGCAAATTCGGTACCGATGAGAATGCAGTCATTGAGTTCAGCGAGGACTACATGACGGTCGAGCTGGCCAGCCGAAGGAAGATTGTGGATGACGATAATTGGTACAACGAAGTCACTGAGATTCCTCTCAGTGAAGCCAAGGAGATCCATGAGGAGTGTGAGATCGGCGATGAATTGCTTATTCCGGTTGATCTCAAGGAGTTTGACCGCATCAGCGTCCAAAGTGCCAAGCAACGCGCCCATCAAAGCTTCAGGGATATCCAGAAGGATACCCTGTACAGTGAGTACAAGGCCAAGGAAGGCCAGTTGATCATCGGCTACTATCGCCGCCAGCTTCCCAACGGTGATATCTATGTGGACATCGGAACAACCGAAGGGTTGCTTCCCAGAAGAAACCAATCCAGCCGTGAAAGTTATGGCAGCAATGACAAGATCAAATGCTATGTCGAAAAGGTTGAGAAAGCCGAACGCGGGCTTCGTGTTGTTCTTTCCAGAACCAGCCCTGAGTTGATCCGCAAGCTGTTTGAAGTCGAGGTCCCGGAAATCGCCCAGAACCAGATCGACATCATCAAGATTGTACGTGAGGCAGGGTATCGGTCCAAGGTTGCCGTTGCCAGCCGCAACGATGATATTGATCCAGTCGGAGCTTGTGTCGGGTTGAAGGGAAATCGAATTCAGACTATCATGAGCGAGATCGAGGGAGAGAAAATCGATATTCTGCGCTATGATACGAATCCTGCCAACTATATCCGCAATGCCCTGTCACCAGCTCAGGTCAAGGATGTTGTGATAATCGACAAGAATATTTATCATGCAGTAGCCATTGTCGAGGATAGTCAGCTCTCCCTGGCGATTGGAAAGCAGGGTCTTAATGTCCGATTGGCAAACAAGCTGGTCGACTGGATGATTGATGTAAAAACACAAGCCCAGTTCGATGAGATGGATATCGCCAAGGAAGCCAGATCCAGAGCTGAAAGCATCTTCACCCTCGATGAGCCAATGTTTGAGCCGCAGGTGGCCCAACCGGAGTTCGAGGAGCATGAGGTTGCTGTTGAGCCGGAAGTCGCGAGCTTTGTCGATGAGGACGAGATTGCACTTTCTGAACTTCCCCTTGATTCCATGCTGCTCAGAAAGCTTCAATTCCACGATGTGTATAGTGTTGAAGAGTTCATCAACCTCAGTGATGAGGAGTTGGCCGGTTTCAGCGACCTGAGTGAAGAGGAGATCATTGCGATCAAGGACACCATCAACGAGTATGTCGATATCGTTGAGGACGAAGAGGATGGAGAGACCGAGTATGTCTGCCCCAATTGCGGTGGCTCCATCACCATGGATATGACCGTGTGCCCCAGCTGTGGAACAGGTCTGGCATTTGAGGTAGAGTAAAACCATCCAAGAGGAAATAATGACGGAAGAGAATAATAAGCCTAAAGCAACGTTGATCAAACATGTAGTAACTCCCTCAGAGCAGAAGGAAGAGAACAAGAGCCCCGCCAAGGAACAAGATACTAAACCTAAGGCTACAGAAAAACGCCGGGTGGTGGTTGTCAAAAAGAAAGTGGTTGTGGTCAAGCCCCAACCCAAGAGTGACTCTGAGCAGGGTGAACCTGATAGTGTTGTTGAAACACCCAAAGTGGATGAAAGTCCCAAGTCTCATGATAAACAAGGCAGCCAGCATCGCCTCGGTGGTGTGCGCAGAACTCAGCGTCCTGCTTCAGACAAGCTTTCCGCTTCCCCTCTGCATAATGGTCCGGTTGTAATCAGACCGACCAATCTTCCGCCGGTGCCGAATCAGGGGCTTACCGTCAAGGACCATGCTGAACTGCAAAATCGTGGACCGGAGAGCGTCAGCACCCAGCAGGCTCCCGTGCCTTCCAGCGGACCTCGTATTGCAGGTACGGTAGGTGGCAGGCCTGCACCGGGAACACGCCCTCCGTATCAAGGCAATAGGCCTTCAAGTGGTTATCAGGGACAGAATCCCCGTTATCAGGGTCAAGGTGCTCCTGCAGGTCAGGGCTACCAGGGTCAGAATCCCCGATACCAGGGCCAAGGTGGTGCACCTTCAGGTCAGGGTTATCAGGGTCAGAATCCTCGTTATCAGGGTCAAGGTGCTCCTGCAGGTCAGGGCTACCAGGGTCAGAATCCCCGTCCTTCAACTCCCTACCAAGGAACACAGCCTCCCCGTCAGGGTGGTTATCAGAGCAGGCCTCCGTATCAAGGACGTCCTGCCGGCGGCGCCCCCGGACAAAGGCCTGCCGGTCAGGGCGGCTATAGGCCGCAGGGACAAGGCGGCTTCAGACCGCAGGGTGCCGGTGGTGCGAGACCTCCTTTCGGACAGCGTCCCGGTGCTGGTCAACGCCCCGGTTCTGCTCCCGGATCGCAGGACATGGACACGCTGAATCAGCGCACACCCAAAAAGACCTTTACCAAAAAGAAGGACCAAGCTTCCTATAAGAAGCGGAATGCCGAAGAAGAGAAGGAATTCCAGATTCAGAGAAGGAAGGAACAGGCTGCAGCAAAGCTGGCATCCGTTCCCAAGACCATTGATATGATGGAAGTCATCACAGTCAGTGACCTTGCCAAGAAAATGAATCTGAAAGCCAGTGAAATCATTGCCAAGCTGTTCAAGATGGGGATGATGGTAACCATAAACCAACAAATCGACTTCGAGACCGCTGAAATCATCTGCAGTGAATACAACTGTCAGGTTCATCTTGTTTCGTTGTACGATGAGACGTTGATCGCCAGTGAACCGGATAGTGAAGATGATTTGGTCGATCGCGCCCCCATTGTTACGGTCATGGGCCACGTCGACCATGGTAAGACCAAGCTGCTCGATGCCATCCGCTCCACCAAGGTGGCGGAAGGGGAGTTCGGAGGAATCACCCAGCACATCGGTGCATACAAGGTAAATCTTCCGGGCAAGGGTGAAGTGGTGTTCCTCGATACTCCGGGTCACGCAGCATTCTCGATGATGCGTGCCCGCGGTGCACAGGTTACCGATATCGTCATCCTGGTGGTTGCCGCCAATGACGGAGTCATGCCCCAGACCCGTGAAGCCATCGACCATGCAAGAGCTGCAAATGTTCCCATCATTGTAGCGATAAACAAGTGCGACCTGCCCGAAGCAAAGCCTGAGCGCGTCATGCAGCAGCTTTCCGACCTGGGCTTGATGCCTGAAGAGTGGGGCGGCCAGACGTTGTATTGCCAGATTTCTGCACTGAAGAAATTGGGAATCGATGAACTGCTGGATACCGTTCTGCTGCAAGCCGAGATGCTGGAGCTGAAAGCCAATGCTGATTGCAGGGCTGAAGGAAAGATCATTGAAAGCCGAATCGACCAAGGACGAGGTATTGTCGCCTCGGTCTTGATCGAGAGGGGAACCTTGAGGCAGGGCGACCATTATGTCGCCGGCATCTACCCTGGCAGGGTTCGGGCGATGTTCGACGACAAAGGCCGGAAGATCGAGGAAGCCGGTCCGTCCACACCTGTCGAGATCATCGGCTTGAGTGACATCCCCGGCGCCGGTGATCCGTTCCAGGTAACCGAGGATGAGAGGCAGGCCCGTCAGGTTGGTGCAAAACGACAGGAGCTGGAGCGTCTGGGTGACAGCCGCAATGTGAAGAAGGTCACCCTCGACAACCTCTATTCGAAGATCAAGGAAGGAGCCATCCAGGAGTTCAACGTCATCATCAAGGGCGACGTCCAGGGTTCCGTCGAAGCGTTGCAGGGTTCGCTTGAGAAGCTTTCCAATGATGAAATCCACCTCAATGTCATCCGTGCAAGCGCCGGTGCGATCATCGAGAGTGATGTCACCTTGGCAAGCGCCTCTGATGCGTTGGTCATTGGTTTCAACGTAAGGCCTACGCCCCGTGCACAGGCTTTGGCCGACCAAGAAAAGATTGAGATCCGCAAGTACAACATCATTTATGATGTGGTTGATGATATCCGCTTGGCGATGGAAGGCATGCTGAGTCCTGAAGTACGGGAAGTTGAGATTGGAACCGTCGAGGTCCGCGACACCTTCAAGGTACCCAAGGTGGGAACCATTGCCGGTTGTATGGTCATCAAGGGCAAAATCAAGCGCAACAGCCTGGTCAGGGTCATCCGTGATTCCATCCAGATAAACAGTGAGATGATCAGGATTTCGAGCTTGAAGCGATTCAAGGACGATGCCAAGGAGGTAGCCGAAGGCTTCGAATGTGGTGTTGGTCTTGAGAACTTCAACGACCTGCATGTTGGTGATATCCTTGAGGTTGTCGAAACCGAGGAAATCGCCCGCAAGCTGGAGAGCAGTGAAAAGATATGAGTGAATACAATCAGAAACGCATAGAGGCAAGACTCTCCGAGGCGATCAGCACGCTGATCGTCACCGGGGAGATCAAGCATCCCATGCTGAGCACCTTGTGCTCGGTCAGCAGGGTGCAACTTTCCGTGGATAATGCCTTTGCCACCGTCTATATTTCGAGTGTCCTGGATGATGAGACTCTGCATGCAAGTGTTGAAGCCCTGCAAAAGGCAAGTGGATTCATCCAAAAGCGGGTGGGGGCCTTCCTGAAGACCAGGAATACCCCCGTATTGACGTTCAAGGCCGATGTCTCCCTCAAGGAGGGTCAGAAAATCAATGCCCTGATTGATACACTGGTGGAAGATGGGAACAAACGCTAGCATCCTTCTCATCAACAAGAAACCTGGCCTTACCAGTTTTTCGTCCCTCAACGATATCAAGCGTACCATAGATCCCAAAGTGGGTCATGCTGGTACGCTTGATAAGTTTGCCCAGGGACTCTTGATAGTTTTGACGGGAAGCATGACCAGATTGAATGTGTTGTTCTCCACCATGGACAAGCGGTATCGTGCACAGATTGCCTTCGGCTCGGAGACCGACACCCTCGATCCGGAGGGAAGTGTCGTCGCCGTCGCCGATGTTCCCGAATATGAGCGGATAGTGAAGGCGATACCGTCTTTCATTGGCAGCCTCGAGCAAGAACCCCCGCAGTACAGTGCTCTGCATATCAACGGGAAAAGGGCAAGCGATCTGGCTCGAAGCGGCCGTGAGGTACAGATGGCCAAGCGTCCCATCACTGTCTACAGCTTTGAACCGGTTTCCTATGAACAAGGAGTTCTTGTTGCCGACATCCATGTTTCGAAAGGCACATATATTCGTTCACTTGCCCGCGATGTAGGCTTGGCTGCGGGAAGCCGGGCTCATCTTGTCGGCCTTACGCGCACCGCGATCGGTCCGTTTCACCTGAGTGAGTCGGTAGACGCAAAACAGCGGGAAAGCCTGCTTGCCTCGATGGGCCGAACCGATGCATTGTTGAAGCGGGTGGAATCGGTGAGCATTTTTGAAGTAGAGGATGAGCAGGAGCTCTTCCGCCTTGCAAATGGTTCGTTTCCCCGCGCTGTCAAGGTGATCCGCCAAAGTGAAAAAGAAACCTATGGCGCCCTGTATAGTACGAATGGCGTGCTTCGGGCCGTTGCAGATATGAAAGAAGGACGGATCATTGCTCAAATCCATCCATACCGCAAGGAGATAGTAGGGTGAAACGATACGATTTCATGCATCTTTCAGCGCATCCTGTACTCTGGCAGCAAAACATGTCGGTTTGTATAGGTGTGTTCGATGGGCTTCACAGCGGCCATCAGGCAATCATCAAGCGTTGTGTTGAACTTGCCAAAGCCCAGGACTATCAAAGCATGGTAATTACCTTCGACAAGAATCCAAAGATGCTTATGAAATCCCAGCCCTACCATTCCAAGCTGGCAAGTGATGCCCAAATTGAGGAATTACTTGAAAATATCGGGGTTGATCACCTCGTTGTCATTGACTTTTCTGCTGATTTCAGTAAACTCACAGCTGAGGAGTTCCTCACTTTGGTCTGTGCGTTTTGCCAAGTCAAAGTGATGGTTGTCGGTGAGGATTTCCGCTGCGGTGCCCCGGCTTCAAGTGCCGGACCTGTTCAGCTGCAGGAACATCTATCCCGATTGTCGCCTGGGGCATATGTTGAGATTCCCCCGTTTGTATTGAATGCAGATGGAGAAATCACTTCAAGCACCATGGTGCGTAAAAAACTTCTTGAGGGCGCTTTGGAAGAGGTCCAAAGTATGCTCGGCAGGCCGTATGAGTTGGATTTGGTGGCGTACCCCTCCAAGTTCATCGAAGAAGGCTTGTTGTACCGAACTGCATCCTTCATGCAACTGTTGCCTCCGGCCGGTGTGTATGATGCCATGCTTTCGCTTTCAGACGGTTCTGTCGTAGAGGTTCATGCACACCTTGGTGAGGATGACTTGTTGATAGTACCGGCAAAAGCAATGTGGGACTGGCTTGCAGTACGTACAAAACGGCTTAGCTTTCAGGCTAAGGGGAGTATTTCATGATTTCCAAGGAACAGAAACAAGAGATCATTGCCAAGTTTGGCGGTGATGAAAAGAACACCGGTTCGACCAAGGCACAGATCGCCCTGCTTACCGCCCGCATCAATGACCTGCAGCCGCACTTCAAGAAGAATCCGAAGGACCATGCAGGAACCAGAGGCTTGCTTCTGATGGTCGGTCAGCGCAGGCGGTTGCTCAAGTATTTGAGGAATACCGATATCGAAGCCTACCGTTCTCTGATTGCCGAACTCGGCCTGAGAAAGTAGTCGTGGTGTTGCATTCGTAAACATGTATGAATAGCTCCGATGGCTTTTCAGGCCGTTGGAGCTATTTTGTTTATATAACGTGTAGAAAGAACTAAAAGAACAAAGAAAGGAACAAGAAGTATGGAAGTTAAGAAAGTATCTGTACGGATCG
>JAAZAT010000054.1 GCA_012514185.1 Spirochaetales bacterium
TGACACAAAGGCCAAGGAGTGGAACTTCCGACTCCATGAGAAGTCGGAAGCGAAACTCAAGGCAAAGATCAAGGAGATAACACAGCGGAGCAACGGCTGGTCGGTGGCATACCGGCAGGCCAAGCTTTCACAATTGGTCCGGGGCTGGGTAGCTTACTTCAAGCTAGCAAGATGCAAAAGAACACTCGAAGGGATTGACCAATGGCTGAGAAGGCGGATTCGGATGCTGTACTGGAAGATGTGGAAGCGGATAAGGACCCGGTACAAGAGGCTGATGAAGCTCGGTGTTGCAAAACAGAAGGCGTATGAATGGGCTAACTCCAGATTAGGTTACTGGAGGGTGTCCGGCTCTTGGATACTTACTACGACGTTGAACAACGAGAAGCTCTATGCAATGGGATGGCGATGGTTCTCTGGATTATATGCCCGAGAGTGCGTAAACTGACGAGGAGCCGTATACCGAACGGTACGTACGGTTCTGTGGGAGGCCGGATGAGCCAGTAAGGCTCATCCTCCTACCCGATTCAAACGGTATTCAAGCAATCGCGGATGGGTGAAATCGCCCGTTACCCCGGCGGTATGGATCCGAATCTGGAGGGCAGTGCCATGTTCTTGGATTTCATGCTGGAAGGACAATGGTTTGCAGCGATGGATAGTGCTTATGAACATCCATTCTCATTCAATGAAGGCATTTCCCTGATGATAGAGTGCGAGAGCCAAGCTGAAGTCGATTACTACTGGCAAAATCTCAGTAGCGATGCAGAGTCCGAGCAGTGCGGCTGGTTGAAAGACCGGTACGGGCTTTCCTGGCAGGTTACTGCACGGAAAACCGATGAAATGTTGTTTGAAGGAACTCAACAGCAGCGAAATCGGATGAGCAAGGCATTGCTGCAGATGAAAAAGATTGATATCGCTGAATTGGAAAAAGCGTTTGTGAATCAGGAATAAAGACAGTTTTGAGCTTTTTATGCGGAACCCCTGCTCTTTTTTGGGACGCACATGCTTGTTTAGTGGTTCTTTCTCATTGCAAAGAGTGAGGCACAGAATCTAGCTTTGTATTTGTGCAACTTCCACTCGGTTTTTCCCAAGTTGCTTTGCCTGATACAAGGCGCTGTCAGCATCCTTGTAGGCGGTGCCGTAGGGGTCATCAATGCCACACTGCAGGGCGGCAATTCCAAAACTGGTGGTAACCTTGACTGATTGAAAACCAACGTCTGTATGCATCGCTTCGACTGCATGTTGCAGGTTCTCCACCAGTGTTCGTGCTTCATCGACTGTAGTGTGTGAGAGGAGGATGAGAAACTCATCACCTCCCCATCGTGCGAGTACATCAATGGGACGAATGTGTTTTGCGAAGGTTGTTGCAACCGCCTTCATGATTGTGTCTCCAAAGAGATGCCCATACGTATCGTTGATCTCCTTGAAACGATCGATGTCAACGAGAACAAGACAGGACGGGAACCTGTCCTGCTTCATCAGCTCAAGTTGCCTGCCGATGAGCTCCTCAAATTTTCGCCTGTTGTAGATACCTGTAAGTTGATCGAAAAAGGCCAACCGTTCAAGCTGGAGATTCTTTTGCTAGAGTTCTTTCTGTTGTTCTTCAATGGTTTGCTTGTGTTGTAAATCCGAATGCATGGACCTGTACAGCAGTATCGACA
>JAAZAT010000216.1 GCA_012514185.1 Spirochaetales bacterium
ACGTGAGAGGATGGCATACTCGCTTTCCCCGACCCTGATCGAGCTTGCGGTTTCTTCGATTACCAATGATGCAAGTTGCCCGACCATTCTGAATTTCTCCACTTCACTTTCGGTGAGCGAGAAGCGCAAGGGTTTGATCTCTTCTGCGAGATTGGGGCCGATCTTGTGTGAGTAGTCAAAGCCGATGCCCCCTGACGGGACAAGCTCGAGAAGTTTTGCTGCTTCAAAGGATTCATCGTGCCAGATGCCTGCATGCATGGTAAAGCCAAGTTCGGCGAGATTTTCCTCATCCATCATCCGTTGGCTTTCGACAGTGCTGGCTATTGCATGATGGGCATCGGTTGTAACAAGCAGACCGCAGTTGCCCATATCCGAGAGGCCTACATAATTTCTGCCGCCACATGACAACCAAGCAAAGTCATCCTGCCGTTTCAAATAGAGTGCATCCAGGTTCTTTGTTTGCATGAGTGTTCTGAGTCGTTTCAGCTTGACAGCAAACTCTTCATGTAAAGTCATACGTCCTCCAGTTCGGTCGTTCTTGGTAAGGAATCTAGCATGCAAAGAACTATTTGACAAGTAATTTGTAAAATAAAAAAACAATTATGAGAATGTTATAAATATAGTAATTATAGTTAAATAAAAATATTTATCGACTTACTACGTTATAGTAATGGGCATATAATAAATTATTTTGTAATTTAAATTGACAAAATAGCAATTCGCTTTTAGGATACATACAAGTCATTCGGAGGTTTGCTTTGAAGAAGAATTACGGATTCGGGATAATTGGATTAGGGACTATTGCTGACTTTCATGTCAGAGCCATCCAAGAACTTGCACAAGGAAAGTTTGTTGCTGGATTTGATGTGGTTCCCGGCAAAGCAGAATCCTTTTGCTCCAAGTATGGCGCCGTCGGGTATAGTGATTTGGATGCATTTCTCGCCGACCCGGCGATTGACATTGTCACCATTACCACACCTTCCGGTCTTCATATGCAGGGAGCGGTTGCTGCCACGAAGGCTAAAAAACATGTAATAGTAGAGAAGCCGCTTGAAGTCACCATTGAGAAGTGTGATGAAATCATCGAAGCGGCACACAAGCATAATGTAAAGCTTGCAGGAATTTTCCAGTCTAGATTTCATAAGGGTGCAATTCTTATGAAACAGGCGCTTGACGAGAACCGATTCGGCACCATCCTGCTGGCAAACGCCCAGGTAAAGTGGTTTCGCAGCCAGGAGTACTACGATTCGGTTGCCTGGAGGGGGACATGGAAGCTCGACGGTGGCGGGGCAGTGATGAATCAATCGATTCACGCCGTTGATCTCTTGCAGTGGTTTGTCGGCGGTATCGAGGAAGTGACAGCGCATGTGGGAACACTTGCCCACGAGCGGATTGAGGTTGAGGATACTGCTGTGGCAATGCTGCGTCTGAAGACCGGTGGTTTTGCAGTGATTGAGAGCAGCACGGGTGTTTACCCCGGCTTTCTTAAGCGCATCGAGATTTGCGGCACCAAGGGCAGTGCTATTTTGGAAGAGGAGAATCTCATCCATTGGTCCTTTTCTGAGGAGAAGGAAGGTGATGATGCGATTCGAACCGGATTTGGTGCCGGATCCTCCACAGGAGGCGGGGCCTCCAATCCCACATCCATCGGGATCCAAGGCCATGTGGCACAGTTCAGGGACTTCATCGATGCCATTGAACAGGATCGAGACCCTCTGGTTACAGGTGAGGAAGCAAGGAAATCCGTTGAGATCATTCAAGCGATGTATCAAAGCGCCCTATCAGGGCATTCGATCAGGTTACCGTTGTCAACAACCCTGAAAAAGGGATAATAGGAGAGCATATGAAAAAAGTCGTATTCGTTGCATTTGCAATCGTTCTTTCCTGCAGCATGCTGTTTGCTCAAGGAAACAAAGAGGCCTCGGCGGTGTCCGCCGATATGTCGACCTTCCCGACCAAGCCGGTCGAAGCTGTGGTGGGCTGGAGTGCCGGCGGTGGTGGAGACGTTGTTTTCAGGGTTCTTGCTGAAGTATTCCCCAAGTATGCTAATGGCCAGAATTTGGTGATCAAGAATGTACCTGGAGCTTCTGGTGTTACCGGAGCCATTGAATTCTTGGATGCAAAACCCGATGGCTATAGTGTCATGCACTGGAATAATGCTTCGATGACGAAGACCCAGCTCAGCAAGACCCCCATTACCGTCAATTCATTCGTGCCGGTATTGCAGGTCGTCAGCTCCTACAACTACCTGCTGGTGAACGCCGATGCAAAGTGGAATACGTTGCAGGACTTCATCGCCGACGCAAAAGCCAACCCTGGAGTGCTCTCCATCGGTAACGCAGGGACTGCCGGTGGAAACCACATGGCTGCAATTTTGTTCGAAGATGCAATCTCAGCTGAATTCACCCATATCCCGTTCAGCGGCGGCGGTCCCTCCATCATCGGTTTGTTGGGTAAGCAGGTTGATTCTGCTATGAACAATGCTCCTGAAGGCGTCTCTAATATTGAAGCAGGCCAGCTGAAGATGCTCGCTGTCTTCTCTGAAGAGCGCTATCCTTCCTTCCCTAATGTGCCTACTGCCAAAGAGCAGGGCCTTGACCTTGTCCTTCCCCAGTGGAGAGGCGTGGTATGTCCTCCGGGTACCCCCGATGCCGTAGTGCAGAGACTGCATGACATCTTCAAGCAGTGTATTGAGGATCCTATCTTCGTCGAGAAGATGAAAGCCATGAGCGTAAGCCCCCAGTACCTCAATGCTGCTGATTTCGGTCGGTTCCTCCTTGCCGAGGATGCCCGCTATGAAGCACTTGTGAAGGCAAAAGGCTTGGGTGACCGTTACTAGGTTTGTTCTGGGTGGAGGGTCGTCGCAGTCAAACGATGGCCCTCCCTTTTTGTAATGCGGAGTCAAAGATGAAAAAGAAAATC
>JAAZAT010000186.1 GCA_012514185.1 Spirochaetales bacterium
AGGCTTCTTCCTTGAGGCAAACGACCTGAGGTACGAAACTCCCTGGGAAAGGTAGGATAGGGAGGAGCATCACGGAATCTGCCCCGCCAAAACCTAGGAACGGTCGCCAATAGGACACTGTACGGCTTGCATGCTCAGAAGATACAGCCGGGTCGAAGATTGCATCATTCGAAACCTGTCGTACCACCTGAAGAACCTTCTGTTGGTCAGAGTATACCCTGAACACCGGAAAGTCTGGAAACAGCATTGCCAGCAGCTTTTCGAGCCTTCCTGAAAAAAGCGAAGGGTATTCGCTTATCAACCCGCGACTGACCGTGGCCTTGATGGACCGTTGGACTTGTTCGGGTCGATGCCCCAGAATGGCTCTGCCATAATTCTGAAAAAAATCGGTATAGCGCACACCCCATCTATCATAGAGATAGAACGAACGCGCGCGGACAACGGTAGGCATTGTATAACCTTCCGGCCTTTCTTGTCTAGTCTCTTTCCCCCCGTCGTTCATCTCACTCACTCCCGATTTTCTCAAGCTGGGCGAATTTGCTGATGAAGGTGGCTTTCCGCCCTCCGCTGAACCGGACTTCGATGACCTCCCGATCTCCGTTCATCCGTACATTCACCACCTCGCCTTCTCCATAACTTTCACTATACACCCGCTGACCGACAGGAAACAGGGGTCCGGCATCGGCCTCTGTATGAACAGTCTTCATCGTGAAGGTCTTGGCATTGCTGCCAAAGCCTTTCTGAATGAGAGGGCCCCCACTGTTACCCCACGAAGAAGAAGGTTTGCCGGCACTGAGGTGCTCCCTTCGCTTCTCGCCCAGGCTTGAAAACCCTTCGTAGCCGTTAGCATGGATGGTACCGGGCTTTATGCCCTGCACATGCACCAAGCTGGAATCGATCTCCTCAAGGAAGCGGCTGGGATGCTGAAAGCTTGTCCGGCCCCAAATTTTTCTCGCCCTCGCGCACAGCAGATACAACTCTTTTCGAGCCCGGGTGACGGCAACATAAAAGATGCGTCGTTCTTCCTCGATATCGTCGTCGCTCTCGCCCGCCCTTCCGGGGAACAACTCCTCCTCCAAACCGGCAACAAACACCCGGTCGAACTCCAAGCCCTTGGTGTTGTGCATGGTGATGAGGGTGACCCCTTCCTTGTCGCGGGGATCTTCCCTGCCCAAGGTGGTCGGGTCCAGCGACAACTGTTCAAGAAACAGGAGCAACCCGTCCATGGAGGATTCATAGGAGGAGAGGGCATTGACCAGCGCCTCAAGGTTGCCGACTTTTCCGGTGCTGTTCTGGCTGTCCAGCTCCTGATAGTAATCCACCAGTCCAGCCTCCCTGATCAAAAAGTTTGCGCAATCGACGAGCTCCCCTTCTCCGAGCATGACCTTTGCATGTTCGAACATTCTCAAGAAATATGAAGCACCGGCTTTTGCCTTGGTGGAGAGCACATTGCCTTCGATGGCAAGCTTGAGCATGGCAAACATGCTGCCATCGGTTTGGGAGGCGAAGGAGAGGATGCTTTCCAAAGCCCCCGGTCCGATACCCCTTGCCGGCTTGTTGATCATGCGCTTGAAATTCACTTCGTCTTTCTCATTGGTGAGAAGGAACAGCAAGGCGAGGGCATCCTTTACCTCTTCGCGGTCATAGAACTGCAAAGCCCCGACAACCTTGTACGGGATGGAGAGCCGCTTGAACATGGTTTCAAACGCAACAGACTGGGCATTGGTCCGGTAGAGAACGGCACTCTCGTTGAACTTCTTGTCGGCCAGGAGGATGTTGCTCACCCGCATCGCCTCGTCCTGCTCGTCCTGTACATACAAGAGGTTGGGCTTCGCACCCTTGGTGTTTGCCGTCCACAGCTTTTTTGCATGCCGGCCCTTGTTGTTCTTGATCACTGAATTGGCGACATCGAGAATATGCTTGGTGGAGCGGTAGTTCTGCTCGAGCTTGATCGTCCTCGTCCCGCTGTAGAGCTCGGGAAAGCTGAGAATGTTTTGCACCTCGGCACCGCGGAACCGGTAGATGGACTGGTCGTCGTCACCGACGACGCAAATGAAACATCGCGGACCCACCAAAAGCTTGAGCAGATTGAACTGCGCAGCATTGGAGTCCTGATACTCATCGACTAAAATCATGGAGAACCTGTTGTGGACCCAATCCAACACACCAGGCTTCTCCTGCAGCAACTCAATGCTTCGGCCGATAAGGTCGGCAAAATCAACATTTTCGATGCTCCTGAGCTTTCTCTCGTACGCTTCAAACATCCGCTTGAAGGTTCCATCCACCTTCAGGCTTACAAGATTGTCGGTAGGTCTGAGCCCCCGGTCCTTTGCATAGGAGATCTTGCGCATGACCGGATCCAATTCCCGCTTTTTGTAATTCGGGAAACAGGAAGCGAGCAACGAAAGGGAATCGTCGTCGTCATAAATGGTAAAATTGGAAGCAAGGCCGATCTCGGAACCGAAGCGCCTGAGCAGCCAGGCCCCGAACGAGTGGAAGGTCCGGATGGTGCACTCATCAGCCTGGGCGTTCCCATCGAGCATCACCTTCACCCGCTCCTTCATCTCGCTGGCAGCCTTGTTGGTGAACGTGACCGCAAGAATCTTGTAGGCCGGGATGCCGAGCTTCTCAACCGCATAGGCGATCTTGGTGGTAATGACCCTTGTCTTTCCGCTGCCGGCCCCTGCCAACACCAACAAGGGACGGTTGTTTTCAAGCACAGCTTCCCGCTGTTGTTCGTTCAGCGCAGCCAGCATTGCTTCGATATCAGCCATGAACAGCTCCTTGCACCGGGAGGGCCTCCAAATCCAAGCCGTTGACCGAGCGGATGCCGCACAGCACCTTCTGCCCCGGCTTCAGCGACCTGCCTACGACAACCGTCAGTCCGTCGACTTCGGGAGCCTGGGCGTACATGCGCCCGATGGCAAGGTCCTCTCCTTCAACCAGCTCCTCGATGAGGACCTCGTACTCCTTGCCGACAAAGCGCTTCAGGCTCGCTGCGGTGATCGGAGCCTGCAAGGCCTGCAGCTGCTGCTGATGCACCTGAGCGACCTTGTTCGCTTTCTTGTGCTCCCGTTCGCCCCTGAGCTTGTAGGCTTTGGTCCCTTCCTCCCTGCTGTAGGTGAAAGAGCCCACCCAATCGAGTTTCGCCTTGGAAAGGAAATCCAGCACCTCGGCAAACGCCTTCTCATCCTCTCCCGGATACCCAAGCAGGATCGTCGAGCGAATGACTGCTTCAGGAACAGTGCTTCGGATTGTCTCGATGAGCGCAAGATAGCTCTCCTTCGTACCGGTTCTGCCCATGCTTCGCAGCACCTGCTCATCGGCATGCTGGAAGGGAATATCGAAATAGGGAAGCACCTTCTTGTGTTTTGCAATGAACGGGATCAGCTCTCTTGGGAACGCATCGGGATGGATGTACAGCAGGCGGATGGAAAAATCACCTTCCAAGGCAACCAAAGCTTCAAGCAGCTGCATGAACTTGCTCATCTTCTCGGGGCCATCGGTGCCATAGGCTGCCAAATCCTGGGCGATCAGGTTGATCTCCTTGATCCCCCGCCCGATCAAATCCTTCGCCTCGGCAAGAATGACCTGCATGGGTTTGCTCCTCAGGGCCCCCCTGATCAGGGGAATGGCGCAGTAGGAGCACCAATGGTTGCACCCCTCGCTGATTTTCAGGTAGGCGCTGCCGGGGAACGAAAGCAGCTCGTTGCGTTCATACACCTCATTTTCAACAGGTGGATAGGAAGGCAGGGAGACGACCCGCTCCCCGGTGAAAATCTGGTCGACCACCTCATGAATCTTGGAGAGGTCGCGGTTGCCGAAAATGGCTGAAGCCTCCCCCAGCTCCTGTTCCAACTCCTTTGCATACCTCTGGGCCATGCAGCCGCTCAGGATGATTTTTGCCCCGGGATTTGCCTCATGGAGGGAGAAGAAGGATTCAATGGACTGCTGCCGGGCCGATTCAATGAAACCACAGGTGTTGACCATGATCAGGTCGGCCTCACCAACCTCCTCGGTGTGGATGAACTGGTCGTCCTCCAGCAGTTTTATCAACGTTTCAGCATCGACTTGGTTCTTCGAACAACCAAGATTTTCCATATATACTTTTTTCATGTAGTTCTCCCTGATGGTATGGTGTACAGAGTGGCAGGATAGCACAAACGAGCGGGGTTTTCCTACCTCCCAAGGCCCGGAAACACTCTGACAGTAAATGAAGATGTGTTAAAAACAGCTATCACTCATTCCTATGGTATCTATTTATGCCCAAAACTCTTACAGCTTTGCAAAAAGTATTTAATTTGCATAATTATCGTAATTCTTGCATAAATGACTGTCTTGGTATAGTATCTGAAATGCTGTATGATCTCAGGCTTGTCGTGCCTACCTATCCATGCAACAAAAATCTCACAAGAGGAAACGAATGACGAAATATATCGTGAACCGCCTATTAGGAATGATTCCTACGCTACTGATCATCATCACGCTGAGTTTCTTCATTGTCCGCATCGCACCCGGTGGTCCGTTCGCTACTGAACGCAACCTGCCCGAGGTGGTAAAGCGAAACATTGAGGCTAAATATCACCTGGATGAACCCATGATCCAACAGTATGGCCGCTACATGTTCGACATCCTTCGGGGCGATCTCGGCCCGTCCTTCAAGTACAAGGACTATGATGTCAACTATTACATTGCAAACAGCCTTCCCAAGTCAATCGTACTCGGAAGCTGGGCGATGCTGATCGCCCTGATCTTTGGAATATCGGCAGGGATCATTGCCGCTGTGAGGCAAAACTCATGGATCGACTACCTGAGCATGGGGATAGCCGTCATCGGCATCTCAGTCCCGCTCTTTGTCATCGCCCCTGTCTTGCAGCTGATTTTTGCGATGAAGCTCAAATGGCTGCCCACCAGTGGTTGGTACACCACCGGTGAAGGGTGGAAAACCATCATCCTTCCCGCCATCTCCCTCTCGTTTGCTTACTTTGCAAACATCGCCCGCCTTACCCGTTCATCCATGCTCGAGACGCTCAGAAGCGACTATATCCGTACGGCGAAAGCCAAGGGCATGAAGAGTTCGGCCATCATTTTCAAGCATGCCATGAAAGGGGCGATGCTACCGATCGTCAGCTATCTCGGTCCCGCATTTGCAGGTATCATCACCGGCTCGATTGTTGTTGAGCAGATTTTCCGTGTGCCGGGCCTGGGCAAGTTCTTCGTCCAGAGTTCCTTCAACCGTGACTACACCCTGATCGTCGGCGTTGTCATCGTATACTCGGTCATTCTGATTATCATGAACTTCATTGTAGACATCGTCTACGCCCAACTCGACCCGAGAATCACCTACAAATAAGGAGAGGACCATGTTCTTTACAAGAAACAAAGCAAAACTAGCGGCCCTCAACGAGTTTGATCAGGTCGTTGAAGGCAACAGCCTGGGCAAGGACGCCTTCAGAAGACTGAAGAAAAACAAGATGGCGGTCATTGGCATGATCATTGTCGCCGTATACTCGATACTTGCAGCCAGTGCCATGTTCCTGCCCATTTACCCCTATGACCAGATCATCCTCGACCACCAGCACCTCCGCCCCTCATTTACCAAGAATGCCGGCGACCTGATGATGGAGACCAAGCTTGAAGACCTCTATTTCAAGGCTTGGAGAGCGGGAACGCTCAAGGTCACCGAAGAACAATCAGCCCAAATAAAGAAATGGATTGCTGCAAACGAGACCAACAAGGTCTGGGATTTCTGCTATGCAGAGGGAGAACGCCAGAGGGAGGCAGGAACGTTTACGTTCAGCAGCGCCGACCAAAGGACCATCGATCGTCTGCAGGAGAAGATCAACACAGAGTTTTTAATCAACGTCGAGAAGGTGCTCTGGACCGATCCCGAAACCCAAAAGGTGCACAATCTCGCCCGTATGGACTTCCTGGAAATTGAAACCATCTATGCCGAACTGATCAAGGTGGACATCGCCGTCATCGAGAAGCAGACCAGGGACGAAATCAGAAACCAGGTTCTCAACAACCTCAAGGCTTCAACTCCCGACTTGAGTGCAGAGGAGTATGAGGCAAACCTCGACATCGAAATGGAAACACTCGGGGAAAAGGGGATTGCCTCCATGGGCAAGACCAATCTCCTGGGGAAAATCAAGACCACCATCACCCGCAACGCAGAGCGTGAGCTTCGCAAGGAGATCAGTGAAGGCAAGGCACAGTTCCCCATCGACCGTGAGATCAAGGTGAATGATCAGCTTACCGCCGAAATTACCGCCACTAAAAAACATGAACGCAAGTATTTCCTGGGAACCGACTACAGCGGCCGCGACATGCTGTCCCGCATCATCTACGGAGGACAGG
>JAAZAT010000242.1 GCA_012514185.1 Spirochaetales bacterium
ATAATACCAGCGGAGGGAGACAGTCACTTCTCAATCACACCTATCCCCATGGCAGACTATTCAATATGGAGGTGCTTATGAACAAGCATCGGTACGTATGTGTTTTGGTTGCCATCCTTACACTCTCGTTCTCAGTTTTTGCACAACCGGCCAGGGAATCGAAAGAGTTGGTTGTGTATGCCTATGATGCGTTCTGCGGAGACTGGGGTCCCGGTCCTGCAATCGTTGAGGAGTTTGAGAAACGGTATGGCGTCAACGTGAATCTGGTAAGTGCAGGCGACGCTGTGGAGATGATGACCAAAGTCATCAGCGAAGCAGCCAACCCATGGGCCGACGTTGTAATCGGCATAACCGACGACATGGCCCAAAAGTTGTATGATGCAAACCTGCTTCAACGGTATGAGAGCCCGACACTCTCTGACATCCCCTCATTTCTGCACTTCGATCCCTTGCATCGGCTCCTGCCGTTCGATTACGGCAATTTTGCCTTCGTCGTTGATACCGAGCGGATGAAGGGGGAGGACATCCCGACCTCCCTCGCTTCACTGGTCGATCCCAAGTACAAGGACAAGGTGATTCTCATAGACCCCCGAACCTCATCGGTCGGGCTCGGCTTGCTCTTGTGGACCATCGAGGTGTTTGGGGAGGATGGGTATCTGGCATGGTGGGAGGCCATGAAGGAGAATGCCCTGACCATCACCGACGGCTGGTCCAGTGCATACGGGCTTTTCACTGAGGGAGAGGCTCCCTTGGTGCTCAGCTACACGACCAGCCCCGTCTACCATGTTACGTACGAAGAAACCACGCGGTATCAGACGGCAATCTTCAGCGAGGGCCACAGCACCACCATTGAGGGGGCTGGCATCCTGGCATCGAGCAAACAGAAGGACGATGCACAGAAATTCATCGATTATCTGCTCACTGATGCCCAGCTTACCATCGCCTTGGCAAACTCCATGTATCCTGTCAACAGCAAGACAGTGCTTCCTTCTGCCTTCGACTATGCTCCAAAACCGCAAAAGAGCCTCTCGATGGATACGGAAATACTTGCAAAAAACCTCGATAGATGGCTTACTGAATGGACACAGGTTATGAGCAGATGAGAGAAGACAAGAATATGCAGTACAAGCGATTCTATCGCGTAATGCCGTTGCCCTCGACAATGGTTTTACTGCTGTTGTTCTTCGTCCCGCTCTTTTTCACCCTCTCCTCGGCATTCATTACCGAGCAGGGTTTTTCGTTCTCGCGTATTGCAGGGGTCTTCACCGACCCCTATACGCAGAGAATCATGCTGTTCACCTTCCTGCAGGCAACCCTGTCTACGCTTGCCTCCCTGCTTGTCGCCCTTCCCGGCGCTTATTTGATCGCCACCTACTCATTCAAGGGAAAACGCCTCATCCTTGCCCTCAGCGCCATTCCTTTTGTCATCCCATCAATTTTGGTAGTTCTCGGATTTGTCATATTTTTTGGCAACAATGGATTTCTCAACCAAATCCTGATGAAGCTTTTCGAGCTCGAAGAGCCTCCGTTTTCGATTCTTTACTCATTTCCCGCCATCATTCTTGCCCATACCTTCTACAACTTTCCCATCATCATGAGCCTGGTATCCTCCTATTGGGAGCATATGGATGGCAACTGCGAAACGGCGTCCTACACCCTGGGGGCAACCAAGGCAAGGACTTTCTTTCACATCACCCTGCCTCGTCTGCTGCCTGCCATCATCAGTGCAGCCTCCTTGGTGTTTCTTTTCTGCTTCAACAGCTTTGCAATCATCCTGGTCCTCGGAGGCGGCCCCCGGTATACCACCATGGAGGTGGAAATCTACCGCCAGGCACGCATGATGGGACAAAGCGGCTCTGCAGCTGCCTTGTCGCTCTTCTCCATCCTTGTCACCAGCATCCTGCTAGTATGGTACAACAGGACGCAGAAGAGGCTTGCACTCAGTGAGACGTATAGAAACAGCAACCGCCTCATCGAGAAGAAACCGGCAACGCTGGCTGGAAAGCTGCTGGCCTTGTTCTATACAATCGCTTCTTTCCTGTTCATCCTCGGACCCATCGCATCGGTGGTTGTCCGTTCTTTCATGGCTTCATCCTCCCGCTCGGGCGCCGAGGCATTCAGCCTGAAATGGTATCGGCAGCTGCTTTCACTCGAGCGAGCGACAGGGCATATGAATTCTGCCCTCCAAGCGTTGTCAAACAGCTTCGTCATTGCCGCCCTGGTAGCCCTTTGCACCGTTCCACTTGCCCTCACACTCTGTGTCGCCATCCGGAAAAACGAGAAGAAGGGATCGCTGCTGGAGCTCTTTGGCATGATGCCGATGACCGTCAGCTCGGTGATCATAGGCTTGGGGTATTACCTGATCAGCGCAAGAATCCGGGGAGGCGTGCTTACCAGTTACAGTCTGGTGGTCCTTGCACACATGGTTATTGCCATACCCTTTGTGCTCCGTACCATTCTTCCCGAGTATCGGAAGATTCCCAATTCCTACATTCATAGCTCATTGACGTTGGGTGCCGGACCCTTGAGGACATTCCTGCAAATCGAGCTGCCCCTGCTCAGGGGCGCCATGCTCACGGGAGCTATTTTTGCCTTTGCCTTGAGCATGGGTGAGTTCAATGCAACGCTGACCCTGGCCAACAGTTCAATTGTTACGCTTCCCATCGTCATGTATCGTCTCATAGGATCCTACAACTTCCAAGGGGCTTGCGCCTTGGGAACCATTTTGATCGCCGTCTGTACCCTTGTGTTCATTGTCAGTGAATTGGCAAAAGGAGGCAAATATGGCCGATGATGGTCTTTCCTGTTCCCTCAAAGCTTCCTATCAGGATTTCAACCTAGATGTCTCATTCTCCGTCAAAAGCGGTGAGTTGGCTTGCATCATCGGTCCGTCGGGGTGTGGAAAGTCCACCACCTTGCAGTTGATAGCGGGTTTGTTGCCGTTGAACACAGGGAAACTGGTTCTCAATGGCAGGGATATCTCGAATACCAGCGTCCATGAACGGCAGATAGCCATGGTGTTCCAAGACTATGCTTTGTTTCCCCATATGAGCGTGGAGCAGAATATTGCCTATCCGCTTAAGATTAGAAAGGTCGGCAGGGCCAAGCGAAAGGAGAGAATTGCCCGGTTGCTTTCCATGGTCGCCTTGGAAGGGTATCAGAAGCGCAAGAGCCAGCAGCTCAGCGGCGGCGAGCGCCAAAGGGTAGCCTTGGCCAGGGCTCTTGCTTCAGATCCAAAACTGTTGCTGTTGGATGAACCGCTTTCGGCCTTGGATGCAAAACTGAGAAAGCATTTGCGTGAAGAAATCCGTAGAATCCATGACGAGACCGGGATCACCACATTGTATGTCACCCATGACCAGGAAGAAGCCCTTTCGCTTGCCGACCGCATTATCGTCATGCATGAAGGAAGGGTCATGCAGGAAGGGTCAGGAGAGCAGATTTACAACGAACCGGCGAACCTGTTTGTTGCGACGTTCATGGGTGAGGGGAACGCCCTCCCCTACAGCATCATTCCCAAAACGCTGGTGAATCCCGGGGGAACCCTCCCCTTTGTCTTCAAGCCCAAGGAGGGCAAGCACACCATCTTCTTCCGCCCCGAAGAGGTCTTGGTTCAGGACAACAAGAACCTGCCTCTTGCAGAGTACTTGGTGCATCTCCAGTTCAAGCAGGCTGAAGTAGTGAGCTGCGAGTTCCAGGGAGACCACTATCGGCTTGTCTGCAGTTGGGAAGGGTATCCCATCATTAGTCACTGTTCTCGCAGGCCCCATTCTAGAAATGTCACTCTGGGAGTGAGAATTAATCATATTCGGGAGTACGTTGATGGACAATCGGTGAAAAAGACGTTGCTTCCCACGGTAGGGGAATAGAAACATAGTAGTTTTTTTGTATACTGCGTATATGAGAAGACGCTACCTCTTGATCATTCTCCTTATTGCAGCAGTCTTCCCCTTGTCAGCTCAGACCACAGGGTACTATCATTCGGCCACAGCCATGGCTTTTGGGTATCTGGGAATCCCCCATTTTACAGATGAGATCCCGGCCCGTTCCTCTTTTGCCGGGAGTGCTTCAGTTGGCTTATTCGGGTACCAGGGAAATCGATGGGACGGCTCATTGGAACTGCAATTTCAATCGGTAAGCCGCTCGCTTCCCTTCGGGCTTTACCGCAGCAGAGGCTTTACTTCCCTTGGATTGAGCCTACGGTCCAGCTACCTCCTCAACGATACGTTCTCCCTGTACGGCCAACTGGGTACCGAAGTCAACTTCTACCATCAGATCAAAGAGGCTTTTGCCTCCTTCTCGCTCCAGATAGGAGGACAGCTGCTCATTCTGGAAAACCCCACCTACCAACTCTTTCTGACTGTTCCGCTCTCCGTGCACTTAAGAAAGGAGATTACAGCCCTCCAAGTGGGAGTAGGATTGCGATACCATCTGTTCCCGTATCACGAAGGGGGAACATAATGAGAAAGCTCATCCTACTCCTGCTCAGTTTAATACTCATACTCAGTTCCTGCGAACTATTCATGGATGAACCTGAGATGGGGGATGTGTATGCTATTATGGTGGGGTTGGATTACAAAAATAATTCACAAGATGACCTTAAGGGAACACTCAATGATGTTGATGAACTGCATATCGTTTTTGGTAAAATTGCAGAGATTTCGAATTCTGACTATTTCGGATATACGTTCAAGCAAGAAGGAATAGCGTATACATCAGTAGTAAATCATTCTATTGGAACAACTATGGTGAATGCATATCCATCGATTGAAAACATTGAACAAGCAATTAAGGCCTTGGTAAATCAAACTGATGACAATGATCTCATCATATTCACTTACTCCGGTCATGGAAAAGATGATGGAACAATTGCATTAGGGGCAACTTCTTATTCAGATACAGCATTATCCCCCGTCCAAGAAATTCTTGATTATTTTGTTGATTTTGATATCAAAGGCCGCAAGCTAATCATCCTCGATACCTGCTTCAGCGGACTTTCCCTGCCAGACGATCCAGGGAGTTCGAATACAGTCCTTGGTTCGTCTATTGACGACTGGTACGCGAAGTATTGGGACAAAACTTCCTATGACTTGCCTGACTTGTTCGTCCTTACTGCTAGCGGCCCTACCGAGTCTTACGAAGACAATTTCATTGACGATCATTGGCATGGACTATTCACTGCTGGTTTGCTAAAAGCTCTTGGATGGGGCCACCCCCATCCAAATCCAGACACATTGCAAATACCCCCTGCAGTAAAAGGATCGGTCCTCACCGTTGATTCTCTTTATGGATATATTTTAGATTTCATTGAAGAACATCCAGATTTCAATCCACAATGGAATATTCTCAAACTGAACGAGAAAACACAACACCCCCTTGTCTCAGGCGGTGCCATGGACATGGTCCTGTTCAGGTTCTGAAGTAGAAGCTATACTTACCAACCTATATGCACATGAAACACCTACTCTTGCTTCCCATTGTTTTACTTTTGCTTGGTTGTGAGCTTGTCTATCAGCATCCAGAACCTGGGACGTTCACTCAAGTAGCAATCGGTCTGAACTACCGGGGAACCAACGCCAGTGCGCTTTCAGGGACGATCAACGACGCCAGGGAGCAGGAAGCTGCGTTCGCTTCCCTCTTCTCGGAACGGGGTCCTTCCTCTTATCTGATGTTGCAGGAAGGAGGCTCTGATGGTTCTTATGACGACGTCTCATTACCGTTGCTTCCAACAAAAGAGCGGGTAAGAAATGTAATCAGTTCACTCGTCTCTGCTCAACAAGCCCAAGACCTGCTCTTGATCACCTACAGCGGCCATGGAATGGAGGATGGCTCATGGGTGTTGGCACCGGATGATGCAGCAGGCACAGTCTTCCTCGATGCGACAACAGTAAATCCATCACTGCTGCTCTCGGCAGGTGAGCTGTTTGCCCTGCTCGCACCATCGAAAGGAACCACACTCTTGATCATCGACAGCTGCTATGCAGGAAACTTCGTAGAGGAAAGTGGCTCTTCTGTCTCTCTCATCGATCCACGACCCATCCTCTCTGATGCATATGAGGCTTATTTCAGCAAGGGCTCGTACGTGAAGAAGGTGTTCGTCATGGCAGCGACGACAGCGGACAACACAAGCAAGGAGCCCATCGGCGGCAGCCACATACACGGCTACTTCACCGAGGCCCTGCTTGGAGGACTCGGCTGGAATGAAGAGACACAAAGCCTTTTACCTGCTCGGTCATCATTGAGCATGGATTGCCTGTATCGCTACATCATGGAAAACCAACGCATCAAGCTTACAGGAACCTATCAAGCGTTTTATCAGCACCCCACTATCGCAGGAGGGCCGCTGGACCTGGTACTCCGTCAGGAAGTGAACTGACCCTCGCGAATGGCGACAATCTCATCGCGGATGACGGCAGCGCGCTCGAACTCCAAATTCTTGGCTGCTTCCAGCATCTCCTTCTCCAGGGCCTTGATGTACTTCTTGCGGTCATTGGCATTGAAGAGGTTGAAACCACCCTTGAGAATGGAAAGATCCTGCTTCTGGATCTCCTTCGTCTCTTCCCTTTCCCGCTCGATGATGTCCTGGACTGCTTTGACGATGGTAGTCGGGGTAATGCCGTGCTCTTCGTTGTAAGCTGTCTGGATTTCTCTTCTTCTATTCGTCTCGCTGATGGCTTCTTCCATAGCAGGACTCATCCGGTCGGCATACATGATGACTCTGCCCTCGGAATTTCGTGCTGCACGACCGATGATCTGAATCAAGGAGGTGGTCGACCGCAAGAATCCGATCTTGTCTGCGTCGAGAATGGCAATAAGAGATACCTCTGGAAGGTCCAATCCTTCCCTGAGCAGGTTGATGCCCACCAGGATATCAAACACCCCAAGCCGAAGGTCTCGGAGAATCTCCACTCGTTCGATGGTATCGATTTCCGAATGCAAGTACCGCACCTTCAAGCCCAGTGAAGCGAAGTAATCCGTCAAATCCTCGCTCATCTTTTTTGTCAGGGTAGTAACCAGAACTCGTTGCTTCTTGGCGACTACTTTTCGGATTTCTCCATACAAATTCTCCATCTGGCCTTCAGAGGGACGGACATCAATCTCGGGATCCAGCAATCCGGTCGGCCTGATAACCTGCTCGACCACTCTTGCACTCTTTGCAACTTCAATCTTGCCGGGTGTCGCGGACACATAGATACGCTGCTGTACGACCTGTTCAAATTCTGCCGCTTTCAAGGGCCTGTTGTCCAAGGCTGAGGGGAGCCGGAAGCCGTAATTGACAAGATTGAGCTTACGAGACCTGTCTCCTTCGTACATAGCCCCTACCTGCGGGAGGGTGACATGTGATTCATCAATAAAGGTAACAAAATCCGGGGGAAAATAGTCCAGCAACACCGCAGGACGTTCTCCTGCCTTTCGATCTGAGAGAGGACGTGAATAATTCTCAATCCCTGAACAATAACCTATCTCCTCAAGCATCTCCAAGTCATACTCAACCCTGGTCTTGATCCGTTCAGCCTCGAGCGGTTTGCCCATGCTGTTGAAGAGCTCGACCTGGTCCTCCATCTCACTGCGAATTCGCCCGATCGCTGCTTTGACCTGCTCAGGGGGCATGACAAATTGCTTTGCCGGGTAGAGGGTGTAGCTGTCCACCATCTCCTGTTTCTCCCCCGACACGGGATCGAACCACTGGATGGAGGCTATCTCATCCCAATCGACACTGATTCTTACCGCATTCTCCAAATAGGAGGGACAAATTTCAACAATGTCACCCTTCACACGAAAAGCACCCCGCTTGAGAATGGCATCATTGCGTTCATATTGCATCCTTACCAGCTTCTCGAGCACCTCGTGATGGTTGAATTGATCCCCTGTATTGAACGTATGGACCATGTCACGTACCGAGACAGGATTGGCCAAACCGAATATGCAGGAAACGGTGGCCACCACGATGACATCCCGTCGCTCCATCAAGGAAAAGGAGGCCGAAAGCCTGAGCCTGTCGATCTCCTGGTTGATATCGGCATCCTTTTCAATATAGAGGTCCTTGCCGGGTACATACGCTTCGGGTTGGTAATAGTCGTAGGTTGAGACGAAGTATTCGACGGCATTTTCAGGGAAGAACGACTTAAACTCCCGGTAGAGCTGGGCCGCCAATGTTTTGTTGTGGGAAAGTACCAAGGTAGGGCGTTGCACCTGTTCGATGATTTTAGCCATCGTATAGGTTTTTCCGCTTCCGGTTACCCCTTTGAGCGTCTGATGGAAGTCACCCTTTTCGAGACCCTTGGTCAAGGCCTCGATGGCCTGTGCCTGATCCCCTGAAGGATCGTATGCCGAAACCACCTTGAAACGCTTGTTCTGATAGGAGACGTCGCCATGCACGTTTGTTACCGACTCGCCCCCCCACCGCTCGTCTACTTTGAATTCTTCCATATCATCGCACCAATGCGCTTACATGTTGCGCCGTTCGCTCAACGAGCTGTACATTCATCTGCTTGATCTCACCCTTGCGGTTCACCGTCACATCCACCTTTTGACCGCTCTTCAGCGGCAGCAGGGCGAGGTACAAGTCGTTGAGGTCTTCAACCACTTCACCATTGACTGCAGTGATGATGTCACCACCGAGGTATATCACACTTGAGCCGTATTGGACCATCTGAGTTCCCCCTTTCAAGCCCGCCTTGTCGGCAAAACCGCCGCTTATCACTTGGCTGATGAGCACGCCCTTGTCAACCGTGAGCTTCGCATAGGCCACGAGTTGCGGAGAGAGCTGCACTGCCGCCAAGTCGAGCCAGCCTCGGCTGACCTTGCCCAGCTTGATGAGATCGGGGATGACGGCAATAGCGGTATCGATGGGGATTGCAAAGTTCAATCCTTGCGAACTGCCGGTGCTTGAGTAGATGGTGCTGTTGATCCCTATCACCTCCCCTCGTCCGTTGAGCAATGGCCCGCCGCTGTTTCCCGGGTTGATCGATGCATCGGTCTGGATGGCATTCATGATGATTTTCCCGTCACCGGTTCGAACAGGCCTGTTCAAACCACTTACCACCCCGACCGTCAGCGTCCGGTCATATCCGAAAGGATTGCCGATGGCAATCACTTTCTGTCCGATCTTGAGTTCCTCGCTGGTTCCCAAGGTGATCGGCTTGAGCACCACGTCTTTCTCGACATTGATTTTTATCACAGCCAGGTCATCCTCGCTGTCGATTCCCACCAATGTGGCAGGATAAGTCCGGTTGTTGTACAGACCCACCTTCAAACTGGCTGCCTTCTCAACCACATGGGCGTTGGTAAGGATGTATCCATCGGATGAGAGGATTATTCCGCTTCCGGTACCCTGGGCAGGCAGGACATCCATGAATGCATTCACTTGTGATTCGGCAATCGTGGTGATATGCACCACGCTCTTGTTTGCTTGCTCATAAACACTGATGGTTTGCTTCTCATCGGCACTATAGACCCAGGAACGCTCATCACCCTCGAAAAGGATCAAGCCATCCTCACCATGGAAAATGTTTGACACCGGAACACCGGATAAGGAAAGCAGCCCTTCCACGCCCTGTGCTTCAACCACACCCTTGAGCACTTGGGCAAGATCTTTTTTACGCTTGTCCTCATTGATGGAGTTGGTCCAACGAATCAGGATGTAGGCAAACACAATACTGGCCGTACCGATGAGGATGGCCAACACTATCCGGATTACTGTGGTGCGTGTAGTTCGAAGCATGTCCCTAGTGTACTTCCAAAGGGGGAGCTAGGCAACTATAGGCTGGACAGGAGCGTTAGAACTTCCTCTTTCGTCGGAGGGTCGCAACCCCTTCGTGAGCAGTTTATTGCGCTCGCTGCACTCGCCCATCTGAGCGCATCCTTGATCAGGTGCTCGTCAAGCACACCAAGGCAGGGCGGCTGGCCGTCGGAGCCGAAAATATCCCGTTCGTGCAGGTAGGAGAGCAGGGCTCCGCTGAAGGTATCACCGGCTCCCACCGTGTCGATAACAGGCAGATCGATGATCGGCATGCTGACTGCCAGTCCCTCGGGGGAGAACCAAATGCTGCCATCCCTTCCCAGCGTCAATATGGTATGAGCAGAGTAATCGATGGCAAGCTTTTTGGCTTGTTTCTTGATATCCGCACCGGGATACAGGTAGAGAAGGTCTTCGTCGCTGAGCTTGATCAACGAAGCCAGGCCGAACGCCTGTTCCATGCGCTTCAGATACGATTGCCTATCGTCGATTACGGCCGGCCGTACGTTGGGATCGAGAAAGATGATGGGACGAGGTTCGTACTCCTTGAGGGCTGCCAGGATCGCATGGCAGCCGGGTTCCAAAGCCAGGACGAGGGAGCCGATGTGAACCACCCTGAGGTCGGTATGCTCCCCCATCACAGAAAGCAGTTCGTCCTTGTTCAGGGTGACCGGAGCCGAGCCTTCCCAATAGAACGCATAGGTTGCCTTTTTGTGCTCATCCAAGGAAGCAAAGGCCAGCAGGGAAGGCTGCTGTGCAGCACACAGGACGGGATCGAACATCACTTGGTTTTCCACCAAATGGTCCAATACCCTCATGCCGAACATATCCTTTGAAAGCTTTCCAATGAACCCGACAGGAGAACCCTGCAGCGACGCAGCAGTGGCGGCATTGAGCCCGCACCCGCCTACATGAGAATCGAAGCTGACCGTTGCGAGATTTGATGGCTTGGAAATGAAATCGATCAAGGCCTCACCAATGACACCTATCATACCACTCTCTCCTATAAATACCGTTTCGTCTCCTGCCCGATGACTCCGGCAAGAAGCTGCACATAGTGCTTGGCAGGGCTCATGGAAATCTTGGGCAGCAAGACCTCCTCGATCTGGAAGAACCCCACATCACTGGACATTTGCACATCGATGAGAATGGGAGCCACCTCACCCTTGCTGATGGTTACCTTCTCAATGGAATTAGCTGAATACTTGTGAATATCCCCGGTCTTCGGGCTTGTACTGATGCTCATCGGGATACGGGCCCTTCCCTTCTCCATGTCGCACCCATCGGCAACCAGCAAAAGACCGGCTTCCAAGGAGTAGACTTTTCGGTTCGCCATATGGCCCAGGACTCCTTCGCTGGCTATCGACATGATGGCTATGCGACGAGCCAATGCGTTTGGCAGCAGAACCTGCAGCAGCCGGTCCATGATCGGCCTGGCAATGACAAGCCCTGTCAATTCGTGGTCGGTCCTTCCGACGCTCATGCCCAAGTCATGCAGAAAGGCGGCAAGCAACAAGGCGCACAAGCTGTCTTCATGGCTTCCGGCATCCTCTTGCTCCAAAGATGTCTTTACCCCGGCCTGCTTGAGCAGCGACAGCATTTTCACCACATTCACCGCAACCTGGCGCATATGCACAGGACCGTGATCGTTGTAGTTCAACCGTTTGATCGAAACACTGTTCGCATAGTCTTGAATTGTCTCAATCTCAGAGTCGCTTGTCAGCAGCTGAGCCAAGGCATGACTGTCACTTCCCTCTTGAAGCAGGGAAAGCAATTGTCGTTCCAGATGGAGTTCTTTTGGTGACTTCATACCCTAAGACTACAACAACTTCAGAACAACGGAAAGAGTCTGTGGATAAAATGAGACAAACTGCCTATACTGCACCTATGAGACGAATCACAATGCGCGACTTTCGCTGGATGGGCAGACCCTCGGTGTGGGAAAAGGACTATCGACAGGTAAAACTTGAAGTAGAAGCACACATGAGTCTGCCGAACGGACCCTTGCTGTTGGCTGTAAGCGACGAGTCATTCATGTTTGAGGCAAGACTGAATGTCCCTTGTGAAGGAGGGTTTGCAGGTCTTTGCGTCTATCATTTGGACACCACGTTTGCGGCAGTAGGCATGAGTCGGCAAGAACTGGAGATCCATACGGCGATCGCGGGCTTTCACAACAGGGCCGTCATCTCCCGAGCCTTCGCTCAGGACGAGGCTGTATGGCTCTTGCGGCGAAGCTCACATCATGTGTCGATAGGGTATCGAAGCGAGGAGCAAGAAGAGATCTGGATCGGTAACTTTCAGCTTCCAGGCCTTGAACAATCGATCAGCTTCGGCCCGTACTTTGCGAATGCAACGGACCAGGTCATGCAAGGCTGGATGCACTCGATACGGTACACCAAAGAGGCTTGAACTGTACTGGTTCAAGCAGTGCGCTTATGCTACTATGAGCTATCTCCAAACGAGCCCCTTTGGAAGGGCATAAGGAAGGATTTTTTATGGACGAACGGACTGAAGAGAAGACACCCCTCAATTTCCTGGAGCGCATCATCGAGGATGACCTGGCCAACGGCCGGGTCCCCGACAACACCATAGTCACCCGGTTCCCCCCCGAGCCGAACGGGTATCTGCATATCGGGCATATCAAATCGATCTGCCTGAATTTTGGTCTTGCAGAAAAATATAAAGGCCGATGCCATCTCAGGCTCGATGATACCAATCCTGAAAAAGAGGACATCGAGTACATCCAGTCCATCATGCGCGATATTCGCTGGCTGGGCTTTGATTGGGGCGAATATGAGTACCATGCCTCGGATTACTACCAGCAGCTCTATGAAATCGCCGTACGTTTGATCAAGGAAGGCAAAGCCTTTGTCGACAATTTGACGGCCGAGGAGATGAAAGAGTATCGCGGAACGTTGACCGAAGGTGGGAAAAACAGCCCTTGGCGGGACAGAAGCATTGAAGAGAACCTCAGGCTTTTTGAAGAGATGCACCAAGGAAAGCATCCTGAAGGCTCCTACGTCCTCAGGGCGAAAATCGACATGTCCAGCCCGAACATCAACATGCGCGACCCGGTGCTGTATCGAATCAAGTTTGCTTCCCATCCCCGAACAGGCGATACGTGGTGCATCTACCCGATGTATGACTTCACCCATCCCATCAGTGACGCCATTGAAGGCATCACCCACTCGATCTGCACCCTTGAGTTCGAGGATCATCGCCCGGCCTACGATTGGGCCACCTCGATCGACGGCATAGACCACACCCCGCATCAGTATGAGTTCGCCCGTCTGAACATCAATTATCTGGTGATGAGCAAGCGGCGCCTGCTCAATCTGGTGAAGCTGGGTATTGTCGATGGATGGGACGACCCGCGCATGCCCACCATCAGCGGAATCCGTCGACGAGGGTACTCCCCTGAATCGATGAAGGACTTTGTCAGCCGCATCGGCGTCGCGAAGGTCGAGAGCGTAGTCGATTACTCGCTGATGGAATTCTGCGTCCGCGAAGACCTCAACAAACGTGCTGAGCGGTTGATGGTCGTCCTCGATCCCTTGAAGCTGGTCATCGACAACTACCCCGAGGGAAAGGTCGAGTACTTCGAGGCTGTGAAAAATCCTGAAGATCCCAATAGCGGCACCCATCAGA
>JAAZAT010000253.1 GCA_012514185.1 Spirochaetales bacterium
ATCAGATCGGATACGCCATCGGGACCTACAATCAGTACCTGCTGCTCTTGGTAGGGGCGGTCATCGGCGCCATCACCGTCCTCTCGGAGCCCTCCGTGTGGGTGCTGGTCAACCAGGTGCAGGAGATTACCCAGGGACATATCAAAAAACCTCTCATGCTTGTCGCTCTTGCAATCGGGGTGGGCTTGTCGCTCTTTCTTGCCATGATTCGGGTGATAACCGGACTCTCCATCTGGTACTTTGTATTGCCCACCTATGCATTGGCAGTATTGCTTTCCTTCTTTGTGCCCGACCTGTTCGTCGGACTCTCATTCGATAGCGGCAGCGTCTCCTCGGGTCCCATGGCTTCCACGTTCATTCTTGCATTCGCCATCGGCAGCTCGGTGTCAGTGGGAGGCAATCCCCTCACCGATGCATTCGGGGTGATAATCTTTGTTTCGATGACACCTGTGGTCATTGTTGAGCTTCTGGGCCTTGTCTACAAACGAACGCAAAAGAAAATGGCCGCTTCAAAAGGAGGAAAGAGCATATGAGAAATACCTTGTTGTTTGCAATTGTAGAAGAAGGGAAGGCCGATGCTCTGATGCAGGTAGCCAAAAAAGCCGGCAGTACCGGAGGCACCATCCTTACTGGACGCGGTACCGCATCCAGCTCTCTTTTGTGCATCCTTGGTCTTGGTGATTCCCACAAGGAAATCCTGATGACCGTGGTCACCGATGCAGTCAAGGATGCAGTCTTCAAAGCAATAAGCAACGACCGTCATGTGCATGGGGTGCTTGCCGCCGTGCCGGCTTCATGGGATGGAGAGGCCTCTCCCGCACCAAAGACTGCAGAGTGGGACTTGATCAACGTAATCTGCACCAGCGGGTATGCCGACGATATCATGACTGCAGCCCGCAAGGCGGGAGCAAGCGGAGGAACCATCGTCAACGGCCGGGGAACCGCCAAAGCGGATGACATTGCCTTTTACGGCTCGACTTTGGTACCCGAGAAGGAACTTTTGATGATGTTCGTGAAACGGGAACAGACCGATAAGATTCTTGCTTCCATCGCACAGCTTTCCTGCATGCAGAATCCTGGCAGCGGAATCGCCTTTACCTTAGCAGTGCAAGAAGTTATAAAACTTGGGAGATAGGGGTCTTTCAAGCACAAACCAACGGGTTTGCTATGCTTTTTTCCGCATAAAGAAGTTTAGTATGTTGAAACTTTGTGTTAATATAATAACATTTTGTTAAAATAATCATTTATTTGTTACCAAACACTTGAAAAACTCACGCAAAAACAGTACCGTACGGATACTTTATCGTACATGAACGGCTTTGTGCCGTTTGGGAGATTCGTAAATGGACAAGAAAATTAAAGTTGCCGTAATGGGTGCTACCGGCGCAGTCGGCCAGGTATTCATGTGGATGCTGGCTGATCATCCTTGGTTTGAGCTGGCGTACGCCACTGCTTCAGCTTCCCGTGTCGGCTTGAAATATGCTTCCACCGTACACTGGGTCATGCCCTTTGAGATGCCCAAGAACGTTCGTGATGTACAAGTCAAGGAGTTCAACATGGAAGCCATGAAAGAGGCAGGGGTCAAGATTGTTTTCTCCGCCCTTCCTGCTGAAGTCGCCCGTGAAGCAGAACCCCAACTGAGAGACAACGGCTTTTATGTATTCTCCAATGCAGCATCCATGCGCTATGAGAGCAATGTACCCATCCTCATTCCCGAGACCAATGTCGAGCAGCTCGACCTGATCACGGACCAAGGCTATCCCGAGAAGGGATTTGTGGTCACCAATGCCAACTGCGTAACCACCGGCTTGGCCATGGCCCTCGCCCCGCTGCGCAAGTACGGGATAAAGAACATCATGGTCCATAGCTACCAGAGCGTCAGCGGTGCAGGATATCCGGGTCTTTCCTCCTTTGACATCACCGACAACTGCATCCCCTTCATCAAGGGCGAGGAAGAGAAGATCGAGAAAGAGATCAAGAAGATTCTTGCCATCAATCCTGAAGTCTACTGCTACACAGTCCGTGTGCCGGTCATGTTCGGCCACCTTGAAGCCGTCTGGCTGGATTTGGAGCAGGATGTCGAGGTTGAGGATATCATCGCCGATTGGGCCGGTTTCAAGGAGGTTGCCGACCTTCCTTCAACTCCCGAGCTACCGGTTGAGTACGGCAGCGACAACACCTTCCCGCAGCCAAAGTATGCCTTCTGGGGCAAACCCAGCGGAATGGTTGTCTACACCGGCCGTTTGAAGAAGAAGAACAACAAGATCGGTTTCCTCTTGTTGGTCAACAACATCGTCAAGGGCGCCGCCGGCGGTTCGATCCAGAATGCCGAGGCCTTTGTAAAACGGTTCGGGCTCATCTAAGAAGACCATCATGCACTCCGGGGCTTCCGATCTCTGTCAGGGATTGGAAGCCCTGCTTTTTTTGATTAGAATACCGGGATCAAGGAGCTGTGATGGCTGAGTATTGGGATTTGTATGACGAACACAGGATTGCTTTGGGCAGGACGCACCTTCGCGGCCGTCCTCTCCCTCAGGACTCCTACCATGTGGTGGTCTCGGTATGGACGGTGAATCAGGACAACAAGCTGCTGTTGACCCTCCGATCGGAGGAAAAAGAACTCTATCCGGGCCTTTGGGAGAATACCTCGGGGTCGGTGATGAGCGGCGAGACCAGCCTGCAGGCCGCGCAAAGGGAACTTTTGGAGGAGACCGGCATTCATGCAACCCAAGACGAGATGGTCTTTCTCGGCACTGCTCGCAAGGCTTTTTCCTTTGTAGACATTTATGTGGTTAAAAAGACGGTTGATGATGGTGCGATCCGCCTCCAGCAGGGGGAAACCACCGCTTATCGATGGGTGACTCTCCCTGAATTGGAACAAATCCACCGGCAAGGCGAGCTGGCCTTCCCGGTAGCCTATCGGTTCGAGCAGTTCAGGACGGTGTTTGAATCTATGCTCTCACCAAGTACGTGATGCAATCCTCGACCAGGACCTTGCAGCGTTCCTTGTCTCCCTTGACGTACCATGAGCCTCTATGCGGGCAGTGCTCGCAGCTCAGCATCAGCGAGTCGTGACGGAAGCACGAGCGGCTGATGAAGAGGGGCGGTTTGAATGTCTCCTCCACGACTGCGGGAGTGAACGGCCAGGTGGAGTCATCGAGCTCGTGCCGTTCCATCCACAGGTATCCACCTTTGACGTTGAGTCCCATTGAAAGCGCCAGTTTTGCCGCTTCGTTGTTGGCAAGATAGAAGTATATGTCGAAAAAACAAGCGAGTTGGTTCTTCCTGAAGTAGGATGCCTGCCCGATATTGTTCAGGCCGAAACGCACATGCTCGAGTACTCCCTCCTCTTGTATTGCCGCAACCAGGTAGTCAAGGTCTTCAAAGAACTGCTGTTCATTGAACATCACCGGGCTGAGCGGAAGAAACAGCCGGTCTTCAAAGGGAAAGAGCAGGGAAGCGATTGCCTCTCCCTGTTCACTCTTCCGCCTGAGCTGTTTCAGGTCAAGGAAGGGGAGCGGATCGCGGGTTTGCAAAAGCGAGCGGGGTGGAAGGCTCTCCATCTCCTGCTTGTCCACATGAGTTTTGCACTCTGTGGTGGAGGTGAAGAACTGTGCAAGGTTCCTGTCCAGGCTCTCATACCATGCCCTTCTGGCTGCCTTCAATGCAGAGAGCGGCAAAAACAGCTCATCCATCCCATAGGATGTCTGATTATCGACCGTGAGGGTCCCAAGGGTGAAGTACGAGGTGTCGCTCTGGCTGAAAATCTGGGTGAGGTTGGCTTCTGTTTCCTGCCGTTTCTTTGCCCGGGAAACCGGGAGCGGAAAGAATTGCGTGCCCTGGCTCGAAGAGAGCGTAAGGCCTTCGTGGCCGATGACGATGCTCATGTCGACGGGTTTCTTCACCAGAGGCAATGATTCTGAGAACAGTGCTGTATTTTGATCGTGCCGGCTGATGACCATCAGATGCTCACCAGCGCTTGGAAGGACGGAAGCATCGGGGAGATTGATCTCCACCGTTTGTCCTGCATAGGCTTCGGTGATGCTTTTCCCTCTTTGGTCCAGCAACTGTGAGAGCCCGAACTTGACCGCTTCCACCGGCTCTCTTTTCCCTTGCATGAAGTACATAAGGCCGTCGCGGAGGCTGAGTCTGCGTTCAAGCCGGACCATGGCCCTGCCTTCCTTGACCAAAAGGATGGTGCCGGCCTTCAAGCCGCGATGGGAGGGAAAACTGGTGCTTCCCAAGGTGGGATCACGTCTGATCGAGAAGTCCTGGCCGGTTCTCCCATACCCTGCAAGCCAGCCGGCGGTCTGCCTTCGGGAGAAGACGATGCTCAAAGCCTCGTCCAGCTCTTTGGTATCACTGTTTCCGTCAAGAATCGCACGGTAGTAACGCCCTGCAAGGGATGTGTAGGCGGGGCTTTTCATTCTCCCTTCAACCTTGAGGCTCTCGATGCCGAGCTCTTGCAACTGTGCCGCAACCAATCCCGCCTTCAGGTCGCTCATCGAGAAAAACCATCCGTCCCGGATCGTCTTGGGAATCGGGCTGAGTGCGCTGCCGACCTCGGGGTCGGGGGAGACAGAGAAATAGTTGCGGCAGATCTGGGCGCAGGCGCCGCAGTTTGCACTGCGCCCGCACAGCTGTTCACTGGCCATGCAAAGGCCGGAGAAGCTGTAGCACAAGGCTCCGTGGATGAACACCTTAAGCTGTACATCGGGGCAGGCCTGCCGTATTGCCTTGATCTCTTCGAAGGTGAGTTCACGGGCGAGGACCACCCGTTCGAAGCCCAAGCGTACCAACTCACGCACTCCCTCGATGGTATGGACGGCCAGCTGGGTGCTGGCATGGAGGGCCAGGGTAGGGAATTGGGTACGTATGATCTCCACAAGTCCCAAATCCTGGACGATGATGCCGTCGCAACCGATGAATGCCAGCTGCTTGAGGGTGCTTACAACCTCGCCAAGCTGGGAGTCGTCGACAAGGGTGTTGACTGTTACGTAGATTTTCTTGTTTTGGGACAAAGAGACCTGCCTGAGTTTTGCAAGGTCTTCAAAACTGAAATTGGCTGCCATCTTGCGGGCGGAGAAACTTTTCATGCCAAGGTAAACGGCATCGGCGCCTTCCTTGAAGGCTGCCAGGGCGGATTGCAGGGAACCTGCAGGGAGAGCGAGTTCTGTCATGGCCTCAGGGTAGTGGGGCAGTGCATCTCTGTCAATCCAAGTGACCCACCCTTGTCCTGCGTCCGAGCCTCGGCGTATACTATGGATGTGTAAGGAGGCAGCCTATGACTACGAAACATGATGCTGGAAACCCTGTATTGGAAGTCCCCAAGGGGACTGTGATCTATGAACAGGGCTCTCCTTGTTCCACGATGTTCTTGCTGCGCAGCGGAACTGTCGGATTATTCCTCAACTACCACACTCCCCAGCAGTTTGAGCTGTTTGAGATATCGAAGCCCGGTTCAAGTCTGGGAGAGATGGGCTTGTTTGACCAGGAACCCAGAAATGCAACGGCGGTTGCTCTCTCCGACTGTGTCCTCATCGAGATATCCCAACAGAATTTTCCTCACTTCATTGCAGCCCATCCGGAGGATACAATCCAGATAATCCTTGACTTGAGCCAGCGGTTCAAGTCGGCTATCCAGGAGGTGCGCAGCAGCCACCAGATTGTTGCAGAGTGCCTGGATGCTCTCAAGGAAGCCCAGGCAAACAAGAAGGACACCCTCAAGGAGAAGATTCGCAAGATTTCCGATTATTTGCTGGATATCCCCCAGGATGTTCCACCCGAACTCTATATCAGCTTCAATTCACGGTTCCATGGGACGATGTTCTAGGCGAACATGCCTCGCCGTTTTCACCATGGAGTATGGAATGGCGGCTCTCGGAATGAATGCAAAAAGTATGATTCTTCTTAACTGTTTGCTATAAATAGATATAGGAATGAATTAACATTCATTGATATAGCTTATGGTACAGGTATATGCTTTCCGTTGCTGTAATATTTTCATGCAGGCCTTTCTCTATAAAGGAGTTATGCTTGTTTGCACCATGGTTGCGGAAATGGCCGAGATTTCGGGATAGTCTTGATTTTAATTGTCGTCTCTGATAAAAATAAAAGTTGAACTGTAACATATTAAATGTAATTTTGCAGTATTTTTTTTTAAAGAGGAGAACCCCATGAACGTCAATGACATCAAGCATGCCGGGCTCAAGAAATGGATTCTGGATTTCGCAGCGCTTACGACCCCCGACTCGATTGTAATCGCCGACGGAAGTTCTGCACAGTATGACCAGTTGATTGCCGAGCAGCTTGCCGGTGGATACTGCGTCAAGTTGAATCCTGAAAAGAGACCAGGCAGCGTAGCATACAACTCCGATCCTTCCGATGTGGCACGAGTAGAAAATAGAACCTACATTGCAGCACAGACCAAGGAAGCAGCAGGTCCAACCAACAACTGGATCGATCCCGTTGAGCTTAAGAAGACCATGACCGGCCTGTACAAAGGCTGCATGAAAGGTCGCACCCTGTACGTCATTCCGTTCTCCATGGGTCCCATCGGCTCTCCCATCGCAAAGATCGGTGTTGAGCTGACCGACAGCGCCTACGTCGTCATCAACATGATGATCATGACCCGTGTCGGTCTGAAGGTCCTCGATGTTCTTGGCAGTAACGGCGAGTATGTACCCTGCTTCCACTCCGTCGGCAAGCCCCTGGCTGAAGGCGAGAGCGACAACGGCACGTGGCCCTGCGCCCCGCTCGAGCACAAGTACATCTCCCACTTCCCCGAGACCCGTGAGATTTGGTCCTACGGTTCCGGTTACGGTGGAAACGCCCTGCTTGGAAAGAAGTGCCTCGCCCTGCGCATCGCTTCCGTCCTCGCCCACGATGAAGGCTGGCTTGCAGAGCACATGCTCATCCTCAAGATCACCAATCCTGAAGGCAGAAGCATCTTCGTCACCGGTGCTTTCCCGTCCGCCTGCGGCAAGACCAACCTGGCCATGCTCGTACCCACCATCCCCGGATGGAAGGTAGAGACTGTCGGTGACGACATTGCCTGGATGAAGTACGGTGCAGACGGCAGACTCTATGCCATCAACCCGGAAGCTGGTTTCTTCGGTGTCGCCCCCGGTACCTCCAATGATTCCAACTACAACGCCATGGTCAGTGCCTCCAAGAACAGCATTTTCACCAACTGCGCCCTCACCGAGGACAACGATGTGTGGTGGGAAGGCATCGGCTACGATGCTCCTGGCAAGCTGATCGACTGGAACGGCAACGAGTGGGTGCAGAACAAGGCCGACAAGAGCCAGAAGCCTGCAGCACACCCCAATGCCCGTTTCACCGCTCCTGCAGCCCAATGCCCCAGCATTGCCTCTGAATGGGAAGACCCGAAGGGTGTGCCCATCAGCGCAATCCTGTTTGGTGGTCGCCGCCCGAAGACCATCCCCTTGGTGCACCAGAGCCATGACTGGAACCACGGTGTATTCCTTGGTTCAATCGTTGGTTCTGAAATCACCGCCGCCGCTCTCGACCTCAAGGTCGGTACCATCAGACGCGACCCGTTTGCCATGCTTCCCTTCTGTGGTTACCACATGGGTGAGTACTTCCAGCACTGGATCAACGTCGGAAAGGCTGCCAAGGACCAGAGCAAGCTTCCCAAGATTTTCTATGTCAACTGGTTCCGCAAGACCGACGACGGCAAGTGGCTCTGGCCCGGTTTCGGTGAGAACAGCCGTGTCCTGAAGTGGGTCTTCGAGGCCTGTGAAGGTACTGCCAAGACCATCGACACCCCGATCGGCATCATGCCCACTGCAGACGCAATCGATCGCCCCGCAGGCGTGACCGTTGAGGATATGAAGCAGCTGTTGGCAGTCGATGTTGATGGCTGGTTGAAGGAAGTCGAAGACATCCGCGCCAACCACTATCCGAAATTCGGCGACAAGCTGCCCAAGGAACTTGCAACCTTCCTTGATCGGCTTGAGGCAAACCTCAAAGCTGCCAAGTAAGCAGCATTTCACCAGCATTTTACAGCGGCTCTCCTTCACGGGAGGGCCGTTTTGTGTATACTGGGCGTATGAGCCAGATAGAACGCATCGTTTTCATCAACCGAACCATCGAGGAAGATGGTGGGGTCAAGACAGGGCGCATTATGGGCGAGTTCTCCCTCTCGCGCAGACAGGTACTGAGGGACATCGACTTCATGCGTGACCAGCTCAAGGCACCCATCGCCTATGATCCCGAAAAACGATGGTATGGATATACCGAAAGCTTCACCCTTTTTTCGAACTCCAATGAGCGGATGCTGGTGCTCAATGCAATCTTTCGCAGCCTTGCCCAATCACAGGGGCTTATGGGAGCCCTGACCGAGATGATCAGCGAAGGAATAGACAGCGGAGTGGAGAAGAGCTACCGCTCCCTCTCTGACAAGATTGTCTTCATCACTCCGGTTCAGGATTGGCCCGACTATGAAATCTTCAACAAGATTTGTGCTGCGATGAAGAGCGGCGAGCGCATGACCATGCACTATAAGAATGCCGTCGGCGAGCTGTCCAGGCGGCATATCGAGCCGCTGAGGCTCATCAACTACAGCGGCCGCTGGTACCTGGTCTCGTATGATTTGCAGCACAAGGAGCTCAGGACCTTCCATCTGAGCAGAATCATCGAGCTTGCCCAGATTGTAGGAGATAAGATGAAGGTGCGCTACAACGACGCCGAGCTCGATGCCTTCATCCACTCCGGGTATGGCATCTTCATGGGCGACCGGGTGACCTACGTGACATTTCGTGTCTATGGTTGGGCGATCAACACCCTGGCGACCCAGACGTGGCATGCAAAGCAGAAGCAGCGAATGGTCAAGGAAGAAGGGTGTGATGCCCTCGAAGTGACGCTTCCGGTTGCGAACCTGCAGGAAATTCTCTCGGCACTGCTGTTCTTCGGAGCCCAGGCGCGACCCCTCGATCCTCCCGAGTTTGTAGCGCTCTATAAGCAATCGGTGGAAGCAATGTACAATCGCATACAAATATCTAACTGAGACATTCCGTGTCACACCCTCTGCAGTATGCTGTAAGCAGAAACAAGGAGGGAGTATATGGATCAACAGAAGGGAAACCTGCCGACCTGGTATGACAGGATGCTCTCATCAGCGCCCCTGATGGTCTTCTTCGTGCTGTGTGTCCTGGTTTGTTCACCCATATTGCTTCTGTATGGAGCACTCTCCCCCCTGCTGAGGAGGTAAGCATGCACACACACCAGAAGAGAAATGAGAGACCGGGAAGAAAAATCGGGGCCGAACGCAGACGGGTCGCCCGCATGATCCTTCGGGACTTCTATGAAAGCGAGCAGTTTTCAAATCTGAACCGCATGGTCCAGCTTGCCATGCTGGAACTCTGCCCGGTTCAGGATAAGGCTTGCGATCAAGAGGGAGTGGCGCGAAGATTGGCATGATGTTGCAACTTGGTGCTGGTTTTGCGCATATTTTGCATATTCATGCACTCTTGTACTTCCCATGCTCCTTGAATTCTCGATAGGATGGAGAGACTTCCTGCAAGTCATCATCCCCCTCTGCCTGTAACTGTACCAAGAGCCTAGGTTCTTTGTGTGCGCAGGTTCAAGGAGCTCTCTGATGGCAAACCACCCATCCAGCTTTGTAAAGTATGGTCCGGCCGACAAGCCGCCACTGGGACAGTGGATACCCCTGAGTATCCAGCATGTCTTCGCGATGTTCGGTGCGACCATTCTCGTGCCCATCCTTACCGGATTAAATCCCAGCACGGCGCTCTTCACCGCTGGAACAGGAACCCTGCTTTACATCCTGATCACCGGAGCGAAGGTTCCGGCCTTTCTGGGTTCCTCATTCGCCTTCATCCCTGCCTTGATCGCGATCAGCAGCAGCTATGGGGTGGCATATGCGATGGGTGGTGCATTCGTCTCCGGCCTTTTCTACACCTTGGTTGCCTTCATCATCAAGAAGTCCGGCTACGCATGGTTGAACAAGGCGCTTCCCCCGGTGGTGATCGGGTCGGTCATCGTGGTCATCGGCCTCAATCTGGCACCTACTGCGATGGGCATGGCGATGAATGATGCAAACGGCAACTACAACCTGTACCTGCTCGCGGTCGCAGCTGTCACCTTGGCCCTCACCATTGTGGCAAACATCTTCTCCAAGGGATTCTTCAGCATCATCCCGATTCTTTTGGGCTTGCTTGGAGGCTACTTCTTCGCCCTCATCCTCGGCTTCATCTTCCCCCAGCATGCCTTGATCAGCTTTGCAGCAGTCAAGGAAGCCGCTTGGTTCGGTCTTCCCACCTTCGCCCTTCCAAAGTTCAATGTGGTGGCAGCCGTAACCTTCATCGTGGTGTCGCTGGCTACCATCTGCGAGCACCTTGGCGATACCCTGACCATTTCCAAGGTGGTGGGAAAGGACTTCTACAAGGACCCGGGTCTTGACAGAACCCTTGCCGGTGACGGCCTTGCAACCCTGTGGGCTTCCTTCTGGGGCGGACCTCCGAACACCACCTATGGTGAGAATATCGGAGTATTGGCACTTACCCGCGTGTACAGCGTCTGGGTGACCGGAGGGGCCGCTGTAGTGGCAATGCTGCTCTCCTTCTTCCCCAAGTTCGGAGCCCTGATCCAAACGATTCCCAATCCGGTTCTTGGTGGAATTTCCATGCTCCTCTTCGGCACCATCGCTTCCAGCGGACTGAGGACCTTGGTTGATGCAGGCGTCAACTACGAGGACAAGCGCAACCTGACGATCAGCAGCGTGATTCTGGTCATCGGCATCGGCGGGGGGACGCTCTCCTTTGCGATGGGCAAGGATCTTACATTCACCCTTGCCGGAGTCGCACTGGCCACCTTGGTCGGCATCCTGTTGAACCTGGTTCTGCCAAAAACCAAGGAATAATTCAAACAAGAACATAGGGAAAAAGCCGCTCACTTCGAGCGGCTTTTCTCAATCAAATTCAGTTCACTTTCTTTCCGTAATAGGCAGCTTCAAACAGCATCTTCACATCCGAGGCCGTCGGCTCTCCCGGGTTGGTGAGCGTGCAGGGATCCTCCCATGCATGAGCGCTCATGCGGTCGAGCACCTCTTGGAACTTGGCCTCGTTGAAATCAACTTCGGTGCAATTCTTGAAGCAGCATGGGATATCCATCTTCTTGTTCATCGTTTCAATCGCCTTGGAAAGGTCTTCAAGGCCGAGCAGCTTCTCGGCATAGGCATACTTGTCGGTGTACCTGCGGTTGAAGGCGATGACATACGGCAGCAGGATTGCATTGGCAAGCCCGTGGGTGACGCCGAACTCTCCCCCGATCTTGTGTGCCATCGAATGGACCAAGCCCAGGGAGGCGTTGGTGAAAGCCATGCCTGCCAAGGCGGAGGCTTCGTGCATTGCTTCACGAGCTGCGAGATTCTTCGGTTCGGCATAGGCAACCGGCAGGCTCTGAAGCACCATCTTGATGGCTTGGACGGCATACGGGTCGGTGAAAGCGGTTGCCGCAGTCGAAGCAAGAGCTTCCACAGCATGCGCCATGACATCCATGCCGGTATTGGCGGTGATGTGCTTGGGCATGGTCATCGGCAGGGCGGGGTCGAGAATGGCAATATCGGGTACCATGTCGGCTGCCACGATGGGGTACTTGATGTGCTTTGCCGTATCGGTGATGACGCTGAATGCAGTGATCTCGCTCGCTGTGCCGCTTGTGGAAGGGATGGCGATGAACTGTGCCTTATTACGCAAAGAAGGCATGCTGCCCGGTGTGATGATATCCTCGAAGCTGAGATGGGGATGCTCATAGAAGCACCACATGACCTTTGCGGCATCGAGAGCAGAGCCGCCTCCAATGGCAACGATCCAATCGGGACCGAAGTCGAGCATGGTCTTGCCGCCTTTGACGACAGTCTCCACCGAGGGGTTCGGCTCTACACCGTCGATGATGATCGATTCAATTCCGGCTTTCTGAAGCAGGGCGACTGCCTGCTCAAGGAATCCGAATTTCTTCATGGAGCTGCCTCCGGTCACTATGGCAGCGCGATTTCCTTTCAAGAGGGAAAGTTTTTCAAGGGAACCTTCTCCGTAGTAAATGGTTCGGGGAATGGAAAAACTCATGGTACTCATAACTCATCTCCTTGGGGTCTTCTGTATGAGTACAAGATATCGATATTTATTTATCGTGTTAAGAGCATTCAGCAAAATATACAAAGATTTGTAGAAAAAGCAAAAATATTATCATTATGAGAACTAATAATATTCTTTTTGGATTATATCTGTAGATACAAAATGAATAAATAACGTAAAAAATTAGATTTATATCACATTAATATGTTCTAAAAATATTAAATGAAATAGTGATTTTGTAGATACTTTCAATACTCAGCTCCAAGAGGTTCTCTCTTTCGTCCCTATTTGGTATGCTGTCTCCCTATGCGTATGTACACCATGATTGATTCCGATGCAAAGCTGGCAGACCTGCAGTCCCAGTGGAAAGAGAAGGGCATCAGTATTGTTGCCATGGATTTTGAAGGTGAA
>JAAZAT010000307.1 GCA_012514185.1 Spirochaetales bacterium
TGTTGATCTTCCCTGCGCGAAAATCGATGCAGATTTCCTCTTTAATCGAATAGAAATTAGAAAGCCGAATAGCAAGAATCACAGTATATCCTCATATTTTGTATCTTTCCTACAAATTAACACTATAAATCAGTAAAAACAAGGAACTAACCCTTTATATGTAACCACTTCATACAGAAATATAAAGAAGACACAATTGTCTCAATGTACGTCTCCCATGGTTCCCTACGTTTCCGAACACCTTCCCTACTCACACAACCCTGTACTCTGATCGAAACAGAATGCCACCGGAAGTACTGCCAGATGCAGGATTTCCTGCTTCTTCAAAGGGATTCCGGCAGCTTCGAGATTGGAAAGAAGCTCCTTGGCAATGGAAGGGGATTCAATGGGGGCGAGAATGACCAGCTGTTCTCCTTCGTTCTCCGCCCTGCTTTTCATAAATCCGGTGAACAAACTGTATTCGCTTTCAAGACTGCGGTCCATGCTCATGGCATCGAACACCGATGCCTTGGTGATACCCACACTCTGCAAAGCCAAAAAGACATCTTCTTTATAGTCCAACTCCGATACTACGATGACAAGCAGATTCATCTCATTCTCCTTACGCTTGGTGGTCAGCCACCACATTGACCTCACCGGCTTTACGCAACGCATACCGGGTCAATACAGGACCGATGATCTCGGTGATGATGGTCGTGAACAGCAGTACATTGATGATGGTCGAAGCAAGCTGAAGCCCGTCAGCTCCGAACTGACCGGAACCAAACTTCTTATTGATGGCAAGGGCAAGGGCGAGGGCTACCCCGACTTGCGGAAGCAGTGAGAGGCCGATGAGCGAGCGCACTTTCTTGGGGGCTCTTCCGAGAAAGGCTCCCAACGTAGCCCCTCCCACCTTGCCGATGCTGCGCAGGGCAAAATAGACCAAGCCCAGCACCCCGATGGTTTTGATGGAACCCACATCGAGATGGGCGCCGCCGAGAACGAAGAAGGCAACCAGGAAGATTGGAGAGAAGTTGCCGACAATCCCCTCGCTCTTCTTGCTCAACGTCGGAGACGTGTTCACGATCGTCATCCCGAAGGCCATGATCGCCAACAACTCCGAGACATTGAGGAGTTCACAGACTCCGAGCAGGGCGAACAGGAATGCTGCCAGCAGCAGCATGATCCAATCGTTGTTGCGGGTCCTGCGAAGGATGAGGACATAGGCGACTGCCGAGAGCAGACCGATGCCCAGAGCCAAAAGGATGGCAAGCACCGCCGAGCCGAGCATGAGCGGAATCGAGATGGCGCTGCCCAAAAGGCTTGAGCCTACAAAACTCTCGACAAATACATAGATGATGAGCGCTGCCGCGTCGTCTATGCCGACGACCGCCAGGATGGTCGAAGTCAAGACACCTTTGGCACGGTACTGCTTGATCACCGCTACGGTGGCAGCCGGGGCGGTTGCAGAAGCTACAGCCCCGAGAAGCAGGGATGTGTTGAGCCCTGCCTTGAATCCGAAGTACAAGCCGGAAAAGACTATGGCGAAGGCACCAAGACTCTCAAAAACAACAATGGCAAGAATGCTTTTCCCAAGCTTTTTGATGACGTCCAGCTTGAGCTCGATGCCGATCATGAAGGCGATCAAGCCAAGGGCGATGGAAGAGACCGGACTCAGTGCATCCAGAATCGGGGTGGAAAGCAGACGCACCACAGAGTTGCCCAGCAATACACCCAGCAGGACATAGCCGGTCACATCGGGGATTTTCAAGGCCGAGGTAAGATATTTGGTTGCATATCCGGCACCGAAGATGGCCGCCAGATACAAGAACACGTGAAATTCCATGCTTTGTTCCGCCACCCTTACAGTTCGTCAAAGGCTGCAAGTACGGCAGCTGCATCCTTGGCATGCATCAAGGCTTTCCTACGTGCAGGATTCTTGATCACCAAAGTGATCTTGGAAAGAATTTTCAAATAGTCGGACTGCTTGTCGGCAGGCCCGCCGATCATAAACACCAAGCGAACAGGCTTCTTGTCCAAGGCATCCCATTCGGCATCTCCGCCAAGGATTGCCGCTACCACAAAGAAATCCTCGATCGCAGGCAGTTTTGCATGCGGGATGGCTATCTGTAAGCCTATGCCTGTGCTCATGATGGCTTCACGCTCGAAAATAGCCTTGGTAAA
>JAAZAT010000073.1 GCA_012514185.1 Spirochaetales bacterium
CAAAAATCTTGGGAAACAAGGTTGCATCGAAGGTTGCATTGCGGTCGGTGAGTTGCAAAAAGGCCATGATGCCCCCCTTCTGGGTGGTGAAAGGCCTGATCGAGCTGACCATCGCGATGATGTTGGTAGGCCTGTTGAAACCAATTGTTTCCAGATGGGCGGTGTTGGCGGTCACCCGCTCCCTGATCGCCTGGTTGTAGGCATCCAAAGGATGGCCGGAGATGTAGAAGCCCAACAGGCCTTTCTCCATTTCCAGTTTCTCGGGCAGCTTCCAGTCTTCGACGGCTTTCATGCTGAAGGTTTCCATCGAAGCCTCGGTCTCCTCGTCGAAGAGGGAAATCTGGCCGAAGGCAGTTGCTTCCTTGCGCTTTTGCACGTAGAGGATGGTGTCGGCGAGGTTTTCAAGCAATGTGGGGCGGTTGGTTCCCATGGTATCGAAAGCACCCGCCTTGATCAGCGACTCCAACAGCTTGGTATTCATGGCTTTTGCGTCGAGGCGGGTCAAAAAGTCCAGGAGGTCCTTGTACGGGCCGTGTGCCTCCCGCTCCTGGACAAGCAGCTCGACCACTCCCTCCCCGACGTTCTTGATGCCGGCAAGGCCGTAGACGATCTTGTCGTCCACAACGGAGAAGTGCTTGTCCGAGTAGTTGACCGATGGGGGAAGAATATCAATGCCTTGGTCTTTTGCAATCTGCAGGTACTCGCTGAACTTGTCGGGGCTGCCCATCTCGTTGGTGAGGTTGGCCGCCCAGAACTCGGCTGGGTAATTGGCCTTGAGGAAGGCTGTCTGGTACGCAACGACCGAGTAGGCAACTGCATGGCTCTTGTTGAAGCCGTATCCTGCGAACGGCTCGAGCATCTCAAAGATATCAGAAGCATGCTGTTCGCTGCGCCCCAGCGCTTTCGCCCCGGCGATGAACTTCACCTTCTCTTTCTCAAGGGCTGCAACTTTCTTCTTGCCCATGATGCGCCTGAGAATGTCGGCACTGCCCAGCGAGTAGCCGGCAATGATCTGGGCCACCTTCATGACCTGTTCCTGATAGACAATGACTCCGTAGGTCGTCTTCAGCTCGTCTTCCAATTCAGGATTGGCGTAGGTGATGGGCTGACGACCCAGCTTGCAGTTGATGAATTGGGGTATGTAGGCCATGGGACCGGGACGATAGAGGGCATTGAGGGCGACCAGGTCCTCGATGTTGGAAGGTTTTGCCTCCTTGAGGATGTTCTGCATCCCCTGGCTTTCAAACTGGAATACTGCGGCGCTCTCACCGCGACAGAGCATCTCAAAGGTTTTGGGATCCTTCTCATCGATTGCCGCACTGGTGAAGGTCGGGTCCTTTTTATGAATCAGGTCTTCTGTGTGTTTGATCAATGTCAGGGTCTTCAAGCCCAAAAAGTCCATTTTGACCAGTCCGCACTCTTCGATGAGGTCCATGGTGTACTGGGTGGAGATGGCTCCGGTTTTGGCATCACGATAAAGCGGTACATAGTTGACCAACCCTTCCTTGCCGATGACCACCCCGGCTGCGTGGGTGGAGGTGTGTCTGTTCAAGCCCTCAAGGCGGCGTGCTGCATCGAAAAGCTCGGCGTAGATGCCTCCTTTCTGCTCAAGTTCCACCAGCTCCTTATTCTGCTCAAACGCCTTGGAAAGAGTCATTTTGGGATCATCGGGGATGAGTTTGCAGATATTGTTCGATTCATCGAAGGGGATATCCAGAACCCGGGCGACGTCCTTGACGACAGCCTTGGCTTTCAGGGTTCCGAAGGTGGCGATCTGGGCCACCCGTTCGGTCCCGTAGTGCTCGGTTACATAGTTGATGACTTCCTGCCTTCGTTCGAAGCAGAAGTCGATGTCGAAGTCCGGCATGCTCACCCGTTCGGGGTTGAGGAAGCGTTCGAACAGGAGGTTGTACTTGATCGGGTCGACGTCGGTGATATCAATCGAGTAGGCGACCAAGGAGCCTGCACCGGATCCACGCCCAGGGCCGACGGGAATGTCGTGCTGCTTGGCCCATTGGATGTAGTCCATGACGATGAGAAAGTACCCCTCGAACTTCATCTTGATGATGACATCCAACTCATAGTCCAGCCGCTTTTTCAGGTCTTCGGTGACGTGCTTGTACCGCTTCTTCAACCCTTCATGGGAGAGATGACGCAGGTAGCCGGAAGGACCATCAAAGCCCTGGGGAACTTCGAAATCGGGTAAAAGAGGTCCCGGAAAGTGAATTTCAAGGTTGCAGCGTTCGGCGATTTTTCCGGTATTCTCCACCGCTGTGGGACACCAGCTGAACAGCGAGGCCATCTGTTCCTCGCTCTTCATGTAGAACTCATGGTTGGGGAACCTCATGCGGTCGGGATCGTTTTTCTTGGAGTTGGTGCCTACACAGAGCAACAGGTCATGGGCGTTGGCGTCATCCTTTTCGATGTAGTGGATGTCGTTGGTGCAGACCAGCGGGATTCCGGTCTCGTCACTGAGCTGCTTGAGCAGCACATTGGTACGCTTTTGTTCGGGGAGGTTGTGGTCCTGCATCTCCAGATAGTAGCGACCGTCGTCGAAGACCGAGGCGAACCAAAGGGCGCGCTGCTTTGCCTTCTCGTATTGGTCGTTGAGCAGGTGTTGCAGGATTTCTCCTCCCAAGCATGCAGAGAGGCAGATGAGTCCTTCGTTGTGCTTGGCCAACAGTTCATCGTCGATGCGCGGCTTGAAGTAAAACCCTTGGGTGTACGAGATGGAGTTGAGCTCCATCAGGTTGTGATACCCTTTCTCGTTCATTGCAAGGAGAATGAGGTGGTACTGATTGGGTTTCCGACCGCCGGGGGCGGGGCGTTCGGTATGAGAGGGAGGATTGCAATAGAACTCACAGCCGATGATGGCCTTGATGCCGGCATCCCTGGCTGCATAGTAAAAGCGCAGGGCTCCGAACATGTTCCCATGGTCGGTGATGGCCAGGCTGGTCATGCCCAGGCTCTTCGCCTTCTCCATATAACGGCCGATGGGGGCGGCCCCGTCGAGAAGGGAGAAGTCGGTATGGTTGTGCAGATGGACGAACCTGCTCTGCTCGGTTGTAATTTCGGACTCAAGCTCAGACATGTATAGAGTGCTCCACGTGCTCAGGATGAGAGTGTCTGGGCGTTGAGATCGTGCAGGAAGGACTCGAAAATCCTTCTTCCACGCTCAAGCTGCAGTTCACTGATTCCTGAGTGCATTTTGGTCAATTCGGATACCAGCTCATAGGAGAGCGTATTGACCCGTTCTGGATGAATCGGGAGGGTCATGCCCGACAACTTCGACTCAAGGTCCTTGCTGATGTGGAAGGCCTTGCTGGGAAAGGTGATGCAGAACTGGACTTTGGACAACGAGTTCTGCGACCGGCTTGCCTGGAAGGCAACTATAACACAATCATCGGTGTTTCGGATAGGGTCCTCAACACAAACGAACTTATGGTAATCCCCGTATTCAAGGCCGATGCGGATACGGGTGAGCAGGGCTTTCTGTGAGCCGAGCAGAAGCTTTCCATCCTTGTCATAGAGCTTTGCGATGGGAATCCAATGGGTGGATACCTTGCCGCCCTGGTAGTATTTCACCTCGGCCATCGCATCCAGCACCGCCAGCGTGGTGGAGAGGGCAAGTCGCATGTCCGGTACGCACAGGCTTCCTCCGATGGTGATCTGCCGTCTCACGATTTGCGAGGCAAGCGTGCGCAGTGCCTCCTGCAGGACAGGGGGCAGGACAAGCTTTCCGGCATAGAGCAGCTGACTGGCGGTAACCATTGCACCGATTTCAACGAATCGGTCGTTTCGGGTGATCCTTTTCAGCTCTTCCAGCGATCCGAGGTCGATGATGCCATCCTTGATCTCGCTTGGATAGTACTCTTTTTGGCTCATCAGGTAGCTGCCGCCGGCCCAGATGATTGCAGATGGATAGCGATAGGCGATGGTGGCGAACTCACTGAGCGTCTTCGGGGTATGGATGACAGGAGACCTAATTCCTTCGTACACGCTTGCGCCTCCTGTAGGTAAGGGCTATCTCGACGATCTGCATCATTTCCGACATATCCATGCACTGGCAGGTATTGAGGCTGAGCTCTTGGATGATGGCCTTCTTGTCCAATTTTTCCTCATGTTGTTCCTCATCCCTGAGGGGGAGGTTGTTCCTGCCCAGAGCCTTGATCCGGGTGTTGTTCGTGAGCTCTTGGAGTATGGATTCAATGATAAGGGTCTTGGAAGCATAACAGTTGGGGCATGGGGTGTTGCCGGTGGCCTGGTAGGCCCGTTCGATGTCACGGTACTGGCGTGTTTTCTGATAGCTCTCAAAGGTTCGTATGGTGGCGTCCCTCAACCGGAATGCGGGAATGATGCAGCTGAGCTCTGCTTCATCATTGATCAGGACGATGCAGTTCCCGCACGCTTTTCCCCGGCAGTGGCTAATGATGGTCCTGTTGCCCACATCCTCCATCAGGATGAGGGAGAGCGGCTTGTTTGAATTCACTGAGAGGGAGAGTGCCTTGCCGTCGATGGTGCATTCTATTTTCATGATTTCCCCCGCATGGCTGCAAGCAAGGTTGCTCCGTCCACAGGGACCTTGGCCACAGGGGTGCCGAGGGCCTGCTCGAGGGCGGAAATGAAGGCTGCGGTCACCACCCCTTTGAGGGCGCTGGTAACCGAGGAGGATATCTGCTCCCCGTCGTTGGTGATGGAGATGTCAATCTCAAAGGTGTTTCGATGGGAGAGCAGGGCGCCCGCCTCCCTGAGGGTGGAGACGATGGTATGGCGGATCTTGCTCTTGAGCACCTGCTCGTCAAATATACGCGAAAGGGAGACTGAAACCCAAACCGAGCGCACGAAAGGTTGGAGAAAAACCGCATCGATTTCCAGTTCCAGGACCAGGGCTATCCAGACGTTGCTGTAAAAAAGCGAGCCTTTGGTCTCCGGCTGCTTGGGCGAGAGCACACTTTCACAAATCGGCAGGGGCTGTACAAAGCGTTTTTCCTTGATCTGGTTGCAAGCGCGAAGGATCTGTTGGGGCATGCGGCCGCTGTTGGCAGACAGCACCGACGGGCCGCTGTCCAGCATCTCCTTCTGGTCCTCGATGAAAGAGATGTCGGCTTTGGTGACTCCCAGCTCCTCACAAATGATCTGCCGCCAAATTTCGGCGCTCGACCCGTTGCTGTAGAAGGAAGTGTTGACTTCCACCTTGTTGTTCGGTTTGAGGGTGATTTGCACCGATTGCTGGGGGAGGGAGCGGCATTCGCTAGAAAATCCGCTGATACCCGCTCCGCAGGCAAGGGCGGTGCCTCTGCTGTAGTTGAAGAACGTGGAGAGCTTGACGCGCATTTGTCGCTGCATTTCATAAGCCGCATTCTTGCGCTGGAAATCGCAACGGGTGCTCACTGCAGTGATCAGGTCCTTGAGCTTGCTGTATTTGTCTGTTCTGATGACCTGGGTATGGCCGGTGTTCTCGGATGTGAACTTCAGCCTCCAGGAAAGAGGATTGTAGCCGGTGATTTTTGCCAGTGCGCAATAGTGGGCTTCGGTACTGGAGAGGGCGTCTGCATACCCGAGATCTCCGAAAAAGTGGGAGGGAGGGGTGTTTGAGGTGGTGAAGATGATGGAAATGCTCAGCGCCTGCAAAGGATAGAGCGGAACCAGGCCTGCGATGAGCTGGTTGGCCATCTCGTCGCTGAACATCGGTTCGCACCCTTGGTTGACCTGCACCCGGATGTCCTCGGCTTGGATCCGGCCGTCGCTGTAATACCAGCTTTTACGCTTGATGGAGAGGTCGGGGCGAAAGCTTTCGACTTTGCAGAACAGGTCGGTCGGGCAATTGGACTTCAGGCAGGCTATTGCAGCAATCGAGCAGAGAGCCGAAGGGTTGATGAGCATCTCATCGTGCGGAGCGTAGAACGGAAGGCGATGCACGATGATTTTCCGCTTGGGAATTGCGGTGGTTTCACTGACCGTCTCCCGTACATGACTGGGCCATTGGGTGGGTGCATAGACATGCAGGATATCGCCTTCCTGTTCTACGCTGATGCGCGAGAGGGTGTTGCTTTGGTAGTCGGAGCCGCTGTACCGATAAGTGCGTTCAAGAACGGCAAGACTTGCATCACTTGCAGCACTTTCCAAAGAACCGAAATGGTAGGTGTAGGGAGTCGATTCGATTACTGCAACCGGACCATCCTGGGCGAGAGGCAGCTGATAGGAGATGTTGATCTCCCTGGCCTTGAGCTGTACCGATTCGCTGTCGTATCCGAACAGGGCCAAAATCGGCTGCTGGTGGTAGCTTATGGTCGATGAGGTGAGCAGCGGGGTTGCGGCATCGAGGGTGCGGACCCGGTTTGTGCCGGGTATGTCCCGGGTGGTGACCAAGGTGAAGTTGCCATCGAGTTCGGGCAGGCTTATCTCCTCGATCCGGCCGGCATCGACGGTGGAGGTGACAATCAGTCCGTGAAGCGTTGTCGCCTTGTTTGCCGATGGTTTCTTGTCTGCCATGCTCTCTCCCTCTCTCGCCTATGAAAGATACCATGTACGACTTATCAAAGCAATGAGAGAAACCCGAACCACAGCTTGCAATGGGTGGCATCAGGGCCGTACAATCAGAACCATGAATAAAATTGAACATGAAATCCAGACACTCGTCGAGCGGCTTGCCGCCTATCAGAAAGCCTACTATGTGGACAACCGTCCCCTGGTCAGCGATCTGGAGTACGACCGGCTTTTCGATCGGCTTGTAGCCTTGGAAACTAAGCATCCCCACCTCAAGCGTCCCGATTCGCCGACCCAGCGGGTGGGCAGCGACCTCGACTCGACGCTGGGGGAAGTGACCCATTCCATCCCGGTGCTCAGCCTCGACAAGGCCTACAGCGACGGGCAGCTGCTTGCCTGGATTGAGAAGACCGAGACCAAAATCGGCGAGGACGTGGGGATTGTCATTGAGGAGAAAATCGACGGTATCTCGATTGTGCTCTACTATGAGGATGGGCTGCTCGTCCGCTCTGTGACGCGCGGCAACGGCACGGTGGGCAACGATGTGACTGCCAACGTCAAGACCATTGCTTCCATTCCATTGAGGCTTCCGGTAGCAGAGAGCCTGGCTGTCCGCGGGGAAATCTATCTGCCCAAGGCAACCTTTGCCAAGCTGAATGCCGAAATGGAAGTGCCCTTTGCAAATCCCCGCAACCTTGCAGCAGGGACGATCCGCAGGATCAAGAGCAGTGAAGTTGCCAAGGTCCCGTTGCAGATTTTCGTTTACGAGGGGTTCTGGCAGGATGTTGTCCATCCCGACCATTTGAAGATTCTTTCCACGCTTGCTTCCTATGGGTTCAGGCTCAATCCGAACCTTGCGTATTTTGCAAAGGATGCAAGCCAAGCCAGGCAGGCCCTCATGGATGCAGGTCTTTCCGGCTTCGGCGGCAGTTTTTCCGACCTTGCCTCCTATATTCAGGAACATACCCAAAAACGAAGTTCGCTGGAGTATGAGATCGACGGTCTGGTGGCCAAGGTCAACTCCGTGCCGGCCCGTGAACTGCTGGGGTATACCGGCCATCACCCCCGGTGGGCCTTGGCTTACAAGTTTGAATCACCACAGGCGCAGACTGTCGTACAGTCCATCGACGTACAGGTAGGTCGGACGGGGCGGGTCACCCCGGTCGCCCGGGTATCTCCTGTTCAGGTCGCGGGATCGACAATCAGCAACATCACCTTGCACAATCAGGATTACATCAACATGCTTGAGTTGGGAATCGGGGATACCGTGGAAATCTCCCGACGAGGGGATGTGATTCCGGCAGTGGAACGGGTCATCGAGAAGAATGAGGAGTCCGAGGGGACTTACAAAATGCCATCCAACTGCCCGGTCTGCAACAGCATGCTTGCAATACGAGGCGCCCATACCTTCTGCCCCAACAACGAGTGTCCTGCCCAGGTGCGGGGCCGCATTGAGTTTTTCATCGGCAAGGAAGGCATGGATATCGAAAACTTCGGTCCGGAGACTGCTTTTGTCCTGATGGAGTCGGGCTGTTTGAAGGATGTGGATGATATCTATCGGATCGATTACCGCAAGGCCCTCTCCGACCAGCCGGGGTTCGGTGAAAAGAAAATCCGTTTGATCGAGCAGGGTGTGCAGAAGAGCAAGGCCCAGCCGTTTCGCAGGGTCCTGGTCGCCCTCGGCATTCCCGAGTTGGGGAAAAAGGGTGCCGAGATACTGCTTGCAAGCGGCATAACCAGCATGGAGGCCTTGCTCGATATTGCCAAGCGAAAGGACATCGAGCGGCTTACTTCGATCAAGCAGATTGGAGAGAAAAGTGCGACTCTCTACATCGAAGCCCTGAGCGACCCTGCCATGCAACAAAGAATTGCCCGTCTTGCAGACGTAGGCCTTTCCATGGAGGAGAGAGCGGACCTGATGCAAAAGCTCGACGACAGCTTTTCCGGTCAGGTCTGGTGTGTGACCGGCTCTTTTGAGCATTTCAACCCTCGATCGCTTGCCATGGATGAAGTGACCAAGCGCGGGGGAAGAACGGTCGGTACAGTCACCGGCAAGACCACCCATCTGCTTGCCGGATCGGGAGGTGGAAGCAAGCTTGAGACTGCAATTTCTCTGGGGGTGACAGTGGTTGATGAGCAAACGTTTCTTGGCATGTTGAAGGCAAAACCGGAGAATACGGAGGATATGCAAGGAGAGTTCGATTTTTAACCGGGTATTAATGACATTTTTTGGGAAACCGTATATACAGTAATGCATAACTGGAGGACATGTTATGCACGCACTAGCCACTGAACTGAATGAGACTTTGCAAAACACCATCGTGGATGCACTGCTCTCCGACGTCGGGCAAAGGATGTTTTTCCCTAAGGGAATCGTCGCCCAAAGCGCCGAAGCCGGCCAGAAAGCAACTCGTTTCAATGCCACGATCGGTATGGCTACATCCAATGGCCAACCCATGCATTTGTCGGACATTTACAACAAGTTTGCCGAGAACTCCTTCAAGCCCTCCGATCTCTTCTCGTATGCCCCAGGAGGAGGGGACCAACAGCTCAGGAATCTTTGGAAAAAGCAGATGCTTGCCAAGAATCCGTCGCTCTCAGGCAAATCCATCTCGCTTCCCATCGTGACAGCAGGCCTCACCCACGGATTGAGCATGCTTGCCCAGCTTTTTGCCCAAGAGGGCGACACCCTGGTCATTCCCGATTTGGCATGGGACAACTATGAGTTGATCTTTGCTCATCAAGTCAATGCCGATGTGCGTACCTTCCCCCTCTATACAGAAGCGGGAGGTTTCAATGTGGAAGGCATGAAACAGGTACTCTTGTCCATAGCCGACAACAAAGCCCGCCTGCTTCTCAACTTCCCCAACAATCCCACCGGGTACACCCCAAGCAAGGTCGAGATGGCAGCCATTGCCGCTGCCCTGATCGAGCTTGCAGAGGGCGGCATGAAGCTGATGGTCATCAGCGACGACGCCTATTACGGCCTGTTCTTTGAAGAGGAGACCGCCACTGAAAGTCTTTTTGCCTATCTCTGCGATGCCCACCCCAACATCTTCGCCGTCAAGTGTGATGCTGCAACAAAGGAAGACATGGTATGGGGGTTCCGCATCGGGTTCATAACTTATGGCGCCAAGGGCCTGACCGAGGCCCACTTCGATGCGTTGAACAAGAAGACGTTGGGAATCATCCGCAGCACGGTTTCGAACTGTGACAAGCCCGGACAGAGTCTGCTCGTCAAGGCAATGCAGGAAGGATTCCGCTACGAGGCGGACAAGCTCTCTGCAAAGACGGAGATGGAAAAGCGCTACCGCATTCTCAAAGAAGCGCTCAAGAAGCATGAGGGGAATCCCCTGTTGACACCCTATCCATTCAACAGTGGCTACTTCATGGCTTTCAAGACCAAGGGAAGTGCTGAGGCTCTCCGTCGTTACTTACTGGACAAGTATCAGGTTGGATGCATCAATATTGCCGATGTAACGCTCAGACTTGCCTATTGTTCGGTGGAATGTGATAAGATTGCTGAACTGGTCGATTTGGTGTACCAGGCGGCAGGAGAAGCATGGAACTAAAGGCAAAGCTCTACCTCGTCGACGAGGAAGGCGGCAAATTCATGGGAATCGGGGTGCTCTGGTTGCTGGACAAGGTGGCAGAGCACAACTCGTTGCGCAAGGCCGCATCGGCTTTGGGCATCTCCTATTCGAAGGCTTTCGCCATGGTGCAGAACCTGGAAAAAAGCCTGGGGGTTGCTGTTTTGAATCGAAGAAAGGGTGGATCCAGTCGTGAGGGTGCAACCCTCACTGCCTTTGCGGTTTCCTTTCTTGACTTGTACCGCAATTTTGAGAAGCAGGCCAAGAGAGATTTGAACGAGCCATTTGAACGATTCAAGCAGGACTTGGCGGTTCTGCTTGAATCGCAGGATGCATCTGGAGGTGAAGTATGACAACAAAGAAATTGGATTTTAACATTCCGGTACTCGGCGAGGCGAAAATCTCGAGCCCGATCATGATGAGCACCACCCAGAACGATGGGCAGGCCGACTATGTCAGCGATGACGATCACATCCTGTTCGGTATCGACACCGACATCGATGAGAACGGTCATCCAGTGCCTCGTCATGAAGAGACGGTGGAGGTTGCAGGCCCGAGGGCGAAAATTTACTTCAATCCAGCCCATGTCCATGCTGCTATTGTCACCTGCGGAGGCATCTGCCCGGGTTTAAACAACGTAATACGTGCGGTTGTCCGTTGTTTCTGGTACCGCTATGGGGTGCGCAGGATCAGCGGAGTGCAGTTCGGCTACCAAGGGTTGCTTGAGAACAGTCCCTGGCCGCTTATCACCCTCGATCCCGATGTCGTTGATGATATTCAGGAGAAGGGTGGTACCATCCTCGGTTCCGCACGCGGAGGCGGCAAGCAGGTCGAAGAAATAGTTGACTCTCTGGAGAAGCTGAATATCAACATTCTGGTCACCGTCGGAGGCGATGGAACCTTGCGGGGTGCCTACGATATCTACGAAGAGGTGAAGAAACGCGGCTTGAAGATTTCCATCATCGGCATCCCCAAGACCATCGACAATGATCTTGCCTTGATCCAAAGCTCTTTTGGCGTCGATACTGCGGTTCAGATGGCGGTTCCCGTCGTTCGAAGCGCCCACGTCGAGGCCAAGAACTCCATCCACGGCATCGGTCTTGTGAAGGTCATGGGTCGTGAATCGGGTTTCATCGCCGCCCAGACGGCTTTAGCCCAGAGCGATGTGAACTTCTGCCTTATTCCTGAGAATCCGTTCGACCTCGACGGTCCCAACGGCTTATTGGAGCATCTGAGGCGAAGGATCCTCGACCGCGGTCATGCTGTGGTGCTGGTCAGCGAGGGAGCCGGGCAGGAGTTGATGCCCCCCAGCAATGAACTTGATGCCTCAGGCAATGTGAAGTTCCAAGACATCGGGATTTTCCTCAAGGACCGGATCAATGAGTTCTTCAAGCGCGAGGGGATTGAGACGAATGTGAAATACATCGATCCGTCCTACATCATTCGCAGCGCTCCGGCGGACTCCTACGACTCAATCTATTGCGCCCGCCTGGGAGCGCATGCCGTCCATGCGGCAATGTCGGGCAAGACGCAGGCGCTCATCGGGCTCTTGCACAACCGGTTCGTGCATCTGCCGATCAAGGTGGCGGTTTCGAGTCGCAACCATGTCGATCTGGAAGGATCGCTCTGGAGGGATGTGCTGGAAAATACCCGCCAGCCATTATCAATGAAGAATTTCAAGTTTGACTGAAAACCAAAAGGGGGAGGCGACTCCCCCTTCTTCCGGCAGGTATGTGAAGGATTTTCCCAATCATGCAATAATTTTTAGAATTATGGCTTTGAGCTGTAGTAACTTATGGCATAGTAATTAAAAAGAAAAGCAATTTTTTAGGAAAATTCAAAAAACCGCTTGACGTTTTTTTGTGTTATCGGTACTGTACTTTTCAGAAAGAGAACGACTTGCTACTGCGCCCGTTGGGTCGGATGGCAACGAAATCGGATTTTTTCTAACCTCCTTTTGTTCCCCCAGGGTTTAACCTCCTTTTCCCTGGGGGTTTTTTTTGTTCATTGACGCGTTCTGCTATTCAGCGTATCATCGGCCAATGGCTACACCCGTACTTTCCACCATTCTCTTCGATCTTGATGGGACCTTGCTTCCTCTTGACCAAAAGCATTTCATGCAAGGGTATTTCTCTTTATTTGGAAAACGCTGTGCAGAGCTCGGTTATGAAGCAGATTCTTCACTTCTAGCCCTTCAGGCTGGACTGAAAGCAATGCTTACAAACGATGGGACGATGACCAACAAAGAGCGATTCGATCAGGCATTCGAGCAGATGACAGGTATTGCAAGCAGTGAATTCAACACCCGCTTCGCCACTTTTTATGAAACGGATTTTCATCAGCTCAAGGCTGCAAGCAGGAGGTCTTCCCTTGCATCCGATTTGGTAACCATGGTTCGCAACAAAGGCTATGATGCTGTGTTGGCCACCACTCCGCTTTTCCCTTGGCAGGGAACCCATGCACGCTTATCGTGGGCCGGCATCGATCCATCCCTTTTCTCCCTGATCACCACCTACGAGGATTTCTGCTATGCAAAACCGAATTCAGGCTACTATCGGCAGATTCTGAGCAGCAGAGGTGTTGAGGCAAGCCGATGCCTAATGGTCGGAAACGATGTAGGTGAAGACATGGTGGCCAAAGAGCTCGGCATGGACGTGTTTTTAGTTACCGATTGTTTGATCAACGAACAACAGGCCGGTCTTGAACCGTATCGCAAGGGGAGCCTGCAAGACTTGTATACATTTTGTGAGGAACTGCCGATATGCAAATAGAGAAACAATCGATACTGGCGAAACCGCTGGTTGCTGCACTGCTTGCAAGTTTTTGCGCCCTGCTTTGGGGAAGCGCCTACCCGGCTATCAAGCTGGGATACGAGCTGTTTGCAGTCGGGGCGGATGATACACCAGCCAAAATGGCTTTTGCCGGTCTTCGGTTTGCCTTGGCGGGCTTGCTTGTGTTTCTGGTCCGGTTTGCCCAGAGGGGGGAGAAGCAAAGTCCCAAGAGCCTGGATACAAAGCAATGGGGCAGCATCGTACTGCTTTCGTTGATGCAAACCACGATTCACTACTACTTTTTCTATATCGGCGTATCCTACACCTCCGGGGCGAAAAGTTCGATCCTTAACGCTTCCTCAGTCTTTTTCAGCGCCCTGCTCGCCCACTTCTTCTATGCAAACGATAGAATCAGCACACGAAAGGCTGTAGGTATTCTCTTGGGATTCCTTGCCGTCATCATCGTCAATTTTGAATCGAGCCTTACGCTTTCCTTTACGTTCCAGGGAGAAGGATTCATCGTAATTGCCGCCTTGCTGCACAGTATGAGTTCGCTGTACAGCAAACGGATGAGCAAGAGCATCGATCCGGTTCTGCTTACCGCCCTGCAGCTTTTCCTCGGAGGGACCATCCTTCTGGGAATCGCTTTGCTTCAGGGGGCCTCTTTTCCAAAGAGCGGGATTGCAGGCTTTGGCCTGCTGGTGTATATGGCAGGTTTGAGTGCAGCCGCCTTCTCCTTATGGACAAACCTGCTCAAGCACAATAAAGTCAGCTCCATTACCATTTTCAACTTCCTCATCCCGGTTTTCGGAACCCTGCTCTCAGCCCTTGTGCTGGGAGAATCGGTACTGCGCATGCAGTACCTTGCCTCCCTGCCGTTGGTTGCAATCGGGGTGATACTGGTCACCTACTCCAGTTCGAAAGCCCCGGTATAGAGGCGGTAGTACTGACCCTTCAGGTTAAGCAGCTCTGCATGATTTCCCTGTTCGATGATTCTGCCGTTTTGCAGAACCAGGATCATATCGGCGTTGCGGATTGTCGAAAGCCTGTGAGCAATGACAAAGACCGTTCTTCCCTGCATCAGGGCATCCATGCCTCGTTGGACAACCGTCTCGGTATGGGTGTCGATGCTGCTGGTTGCCTCGTCAAGGACCAGCACCGGAGGATTTGCCACAATGGCCCGTGCGATGGAGAGCAGCTGTCTCTGCCCCTGGGATAGGGATGAGCCGTCACCTGAGAGCTGGGTCTGGTATCCGTGGGCGAGGTGGGCGATGAAGGTGTCGGCATTTGCAAGCTTTGCAGCCTCGATAACCTCCTCATCCGTTGCATCCAGGCGGCCGTACCGGATGTTCTCCATCACCGTTCCGCTGAAAAGGTGCACATCCTGCAGGACCACCCCGAGCGAACGCCTGAGCTGGTCTTTGGAAATGGTATTGATATCGATGCCATCGTATTGGATTTTCCCATCGGCAAGGTCGTAGAACCGGTTGATAAGGTTGGTGATGGTGGTTTTCCCCGCTCCTGTGGCTCCAACGAGGGCGATTTTCTGAGCAGGCTTGGCTTCGATGGTGATATCCTGAAGGACGAGCTTGTCCTCATTGTAGGCAAAATCGACCTCATGCAACTGCACATGACCGCAGAGCTTGGTCAATGTACCGCTCCTATCGTCCATCCAGGCCCAGATATTGGTCTTCTCATCGGTTTCGGCGAGCGTCCCGTCCTCATGGTGTTTTGCATTCACCAAGCGGATGTGACCCTCATCGGGTTCACTCAATTCGTCCAGGAGGGTGAAAATGCGTTTGGTGCCCGCCAGTGCCATCGCCACAGAGTTGAGCTGTTGTGCCATTTGGTTGATCGGCATGTTGATCGAGCGGCTCAGCTGTAAAAAGGAAGCTATGGCTCCCAAGGTAAGCGAACCGATGCCGCCGATGGCCAGAAGGCCTCCGACAATGGCGACCAGTACATACTGGATGTAACTGATGTTTCCCATGATCGGCATCAGGATGTTTGCAAAGCGATGAGCATTGAAGGCATCGCCGGCCAACTCCTCGTTGAGCTGGTCGAACCGCTCTTTCGCCCGATCCTCGTAGGTGAATACCTTGATGACCTTCTGACCGTTGATCATCTCCTCGATATACCCGTTGGTTTTTCCGATTGCTTTCTGCTGGGCCATGAAGTACGAGCCGCTTTTTTTGGCCACCTTGGATGTGATGGAGAGCATCATCGCCAGGGAGGCCACCACTACGAGGGTCAACTGCCAGCTGGTCAGCAGCATTGCAACGAAAATCGCGGTGACCGAAATGATCGAGTTGATGAAGTTCGGAATCGATTGGGTGACCATCTGCCTGAGGGTGTCGACATCGTTGGTATACAGGCTCATCACATCGCCGTGGGAGTGGGTGTCGAAGTAACGGATCGGCAAGGTCTGCATATGGGAGAACATGGCATCACGGATGGATTTGAGCGTCCCTTGGGCGATGGTGATCATCAAGCGGTTGTAGGTGAAGGACGCAACCACTCCGCTTGCATAGATGGCCAGCATTGCCAAGAGCGCCTGGATGAGGGGTGCAAACGAGGGATGCGTCGCCCCGATGAGCGGTGTTATGTAAGAGTCTATCAGGATTCGCAGGAACACCGATCCCGCCACGCCGCTGAGAGCGCTGATGATGATGCAGAAAAACACGATGACGAAGCGCCCCTTATAAGGGATGAGGATCAGGGCGAAGAGACGCTTGAGGGTGGCAAAGTCAAGTTTGGGCATTCCGCCTTGCATCTGGTTTCTTTGATTACCGACCATTCTCATGCTTGTTCCTCCTTGCGCAGCTGTGCAGCATGGAGTTCCTGATAGCGCGGGCAGGAGTCAAGCAGCTGTTGGTGAGTCCCCACCGCCTGGATATGACCGTCATCAAGCATGATGATCTGGTCGGCATCCTCGACGGATGCAACCCGCTGGGCGATGATGATCTTGGTAGTATCCTTCAGTTCGGTTGCCATGGCCTTGCGGATTGCCGCATCGGTTTTGGTGTCCACAGCGCTGGTTGAGTCGTCGAGGATCAGGATCTTGGGTTTCTTCAGCAGGGCTCGGGCGATGCACAGCCGCTGTTTCTGCCCACCCGATACGTTTGACCCGTCCTGTTCAATGTGCGTCTCGTACCCGTTTGCCATGGCCCTGATGAACGAATCGGCTTGGGCGATCTGGCAGGCCTGGACAAGCTCTTCATCACTGGCATTCCCGGCTCCCCATCGCAGGTTCTCTGCAATGGTTCCACTGAAGAGGATGTTCTTTTGCAGGACCATCGCAACCTCCTTTCTGAGGCTTTCGAGGTTGTACTGTCGAACATCGACCCCTCCGACTTTCACCGTACCGGAGAGCACGTCGTAGAGACGGGGGATGAGCTGGACCAGCGTGGTTTTTGCACTGCCGGTCGGGCCGAGGATGCCCACTGTCTGTCCGCTTTCGATGCGCAGATTGATATCGTACAGGCATCGCTTCTCTTCACTGTTGAAGTAGCTGAAGTCGACATGTTCAAAGGATATCGATCCATCGGCTATGGTTTTCAGCCCGTCGGTGTTCGGGTCCAGGCTGTTCTGCTCGGACAACACCTCCTCGATTCTTTGGGCTGAGGCTTTGCTGATGGTCAGCATGACAATGACCATCGAGAGCATCATCAGGCTCATCAGGATCTGTGAGGTATAGGTGATGAAGCTCATCAGCTGGCCGGTGGTCATGGAGGATGAGACGATCAGGCGGGCGGCGATGTAGGAGATGGCAAGAATGGATAGATACATCGTCCCCTGCATCAACGGGCTGTTGAACGCCACGATTTTCTCTGCCTTCATGAAATTCTGGTAAATCTCATCGGAGACAGCATTGAACTTTGCCTTCTCATGCTCCTCACGCACAAACGACTTCACCACCCTGATGCCCCGGATGTTCTCCTGGACCACCGTGTTCAACCGGTCGTAAATCTTGAAGACGCGGGTGAAAATCGGATAGGCAGCGCGGATCAGAAAGAAAAGACCGATGCCGAGAACGGGAATCGCCACCAGGTACACCATGCTCAGGCGGGCATTGATGCTGTAAGCCATCACAAAGCTGAAGAGCAGCATGGCAGGGCTCCGCACGGCAATCCTGGTAAGCATCTGATAGGATTGCTGGATGTTCGTGACGTCGCTGGTCATCCTGGTCACCAGCGAAGCGGTGGAGAACTTGTCTATGTTGGAGAACGAGAAGTCCTGAACCCGATAAAAGAGGCTTTTTCGTACATTGCGTGCAAAGCCGGTGGAGGCTTTCGCAGCAAAGTGGCCTGAGAGCACCCCGAACAGCAGGGCGATCGAGGCGCATAGCAGCAGCAACGCCCCCCACTTGAAGATTTCGTTGAGGTTGCCTGCATCAACACCCCTGTCCAGCAGGAAGGCCATCAGGAAGGGGATGGTGACATCCATGACAACCTCAAGAATGACGAAGAGGATGGTCAGGAAGGTGGGAACCAGGTTCCCTTGTGCCTGTTTTTTCAGATTTTGTATCATAGGTTGGTATCCAATTGATGATTCAGTTTCTCGGTGATGGTGAAGAACTCTGCAAGCTCTTCATCGGTCAGGCAGTTTCTGAGGGTGTCCTCAAACTCGTTGACCAGCTTGAGGTGCTCGTTGCACAGCTTTTTTGCCTTTGCCGTCAGGCGGACCTGTTTCTGCCGTTTATCGGTAAGGCACTCCTCCCTGGTTATCAGACCCTCGTCCTCCATGCCGCAAAGGATGTTGGTCATGGTGGAACGCCTGACCAGCAGATGCTGCTGCAGTTCACTTTGCAGCACGGTCTCTTTTCCATGGTGGGCGAAATACCCAAGGATATGACTGCGTACAGCCGTCGATGGACAGTCGTGGCCCAAGCGAAGCTGCTGGCCAAGATTCCTTGTGATGCGGTGAGAGAGGGTCTTGATCGTGAACCCTATATGCTTTGATGTATCCATGTGCTCCAGACTGTTTGTTAGGATGCTAACGATAATAGTGAAATACATGAAGAACGGCAACGGGGTTCGCAATGAAGTTGCATGAATTTTTTTCACAGAGAAACGGCCCCGAACCGGGGCCGTCGATCATCTAGAGCAGTTCTGCGAATGCCTTGAGCACTTCATCGCCCCTGCACCCATCCAAGACCTTGGTGGCCAGGACCTTGCCCAGTTGGACTCCTTCCTGGTCGAAGCTGTTGAGGTTCCACACAAAACCTTGGAACATGACCTTGTTCTCATAGTGAGCGAGCAGCGCACCCAGTGCCTTGGGATCGAGCTGCTTGGCACAGAGGAGCGAGGACGGCCGGTTGCCTGCAAACTGCTTGTTAGCATTCTTGTCTTGCTTTCCCAAGGCGAAGGCGACAATCTGGGCAACCAAGTTGGCGTTCAGCTTCTTTTGGCTGGTGGAGCCTTCCACTACGACATCCTTGTGGTACTGCGACTCGGAGAAGCCGATGAACTGCAAGGGTACGATATCGGTTCCCTGATGCAGCAACTGATAAAAGGAGTGCTGGCCGTTGGTGCCCGGCTCGCCGAAAATGACTGGCCCGGTCGGATAGGAGAGACTCTGCCCGTCGCGGTTCACATGCTTGCCGTTGCTCTCCATGTCCAACTGCTGCAGATGGGCTGGGAATCGGCTCAAGGCCTGTGAGTAGGGCAGGATTGCCGTGGTGGGATAATGAAGGACATTGCGAAGATATACACCCAACAGTGCATCGAGCAGGGCGGCATTCTCCTTCACCTTGGGATTGAGTGCAAGCATATCGGCTTCATGGGCTCCATCAAGGAAGGTCCTGAAGGTGTCGAAGCCGAAGGCCAGGGAAAGAATGACTCCCCCCACCGCACTGGTGGAGCTGTAGCGGCCACCGATGTAGTCATCGATGAAGAATGAGTCAAGCACGGTGGAGGATGAGGCAAGCGGACTGGTCTTGCTGGTTACTGCGACCATGTGCTTTGCCGGATCGATGCCCCTGATGCCGCTGTCGGCGATGGCTTGGAAGACAAGGTCCCGGTTGGTGAGGGTTTCCAAGGTTGTTCCGCTCTTGGAGACCAGGATGAAGAGCGTGCTCTCCAGATCAAGGCTCTCCAGGACCGCTTGGGCATCATCGGGATCGACATTGCTGATGAACTGTGCATCAAGCAATTCGATGCCGGCACTTGTGCACCACCCTTTGAGAGCGAGATAGAGCGCCCGGGGGCCCAGGTCGCTGCCACCGATGCCGATCTGCACCACGGTGGAGAACTTTTTGCCCGTGGATCCAAGGATTGCTCCACTGCGAACCTGGTCGGAGAAACGCTTGATCTTCTGCAGCTGAGCCTGGTAGAAGGCTCCCTTGTCCTCACCGTCCGCGGTTACGGATTTCCCGACTTGACCGCGACTCAGATGGTGGAGCACCAACCGATTCTCGCCGGTATTCATGACCTGTCCATCGACCAAAGCCTGGTACTTCTCGGTCAATGACAACTCATCGCTGAGCTGTTGCAATACCTTCAAATGCTCCTCTGCAACGGGCATGGCGCCATAGTGGTAGGTAAGGCCTCCTCCTGCATTTGCATGGCAGGCCTTTATGCGGTCCGCTTTCAGTACAATTTTCAGGTCGCTTGCAGGCAGGGCCTGCAACTGTTTGAATGCGCTGCTGGTATCGAGATTCTTATACGTCATATGGTCTTCTCCTGATGGTACACAAAAGCCCCTCCATTGTAAGCGGAGGGGCATTTGTGTGCAAGGTGGCTTTACTCCTCGATGTCGGGAATGCGGGTTTTGAAACTCTCTTGCAAATCTTCTTTGGACATTCCTTCGCGGAGGATGACGAAGATGGTGTCATCGCCGGCAAGGGTGCCGAGGATTTCCGGAATCGCAAGCACATCCAAGGCGATGCCAACCGAATTGGCGTGGCCGGGCCTGGTCTTGATGACCCCGAAGTTGCCGGAAAATTCAATGGATAAAATGCCTCTGCGGACATCCTGGATATAGCTTTTCTCAGACTCACTGATCAAGTCATTCTCGGGAAGACTGTAGTAGTACCCCGACCAGCCATCACTGATTTTGCCCACTTTGAGCATTTTCAAGTCACGCGAGAGTGTAGCCTGGGTAACCGAGTACCCTTCGGTCCTGAGCATCTCCAGCAGCGTATCCTGGTTGTCTATGCGGTTGTTTTTGATCAATTCCTTGACGACCGCCAACCGGTTGTGTCGTTCCCTCATGGTTTGGATTCTCCTGGAATGGAATATTTATGCGATTTACACGAATAAAGATACAGTACAATTGCCTCGAATGCAAGCTTCCCTCTTCCTTATTTTGTCGAACTCTTGACCGACGGCCTCCCTTGTAGCATGCTGGAAGCTGGTATTTCCGACATGGAGGTTTGTATGACA
>JAAZAT010000052.1 GCA_012514185.1 Spirochaetales bacterium
GGCGCTTACCATAACAAGGCCGGTGGGCCGAAGGAAAGGAAGCAATGAGCACAATGTATTATGATTCACAGGCAGATCTCCAAAAGCTTGATGGAAAGAAGGTTGCCATCATCGGATACGGCAGCCAGGGACACGCACACGCACTGAACCTGCATGAGAGCGGGGTGGATGTAGTCGTCGGCTTGTACAAGGGCTCCAAGAGTTGGGCAATTGCAGAAGAGGCAGGACTCCAGGTCGCGACTGTTGAAGAGGCTAGCGCCATGGCCCAGGTCGTCATGCTGCTGCTGCCTGATGAAAAGCAGGCAAAAATCTACCGCGAAAGCGTTGAGGCCAACTTGAGTGCAGGCAAATACCTCGCCTTCGCCCACGGTTTCAACATCCATTTCGGACAGATCAAACCTCCGGCCGATGTGAACGTCATCATGATCGCTCCCAAGGGGCCTGGTCACACGGTTCGCTCCCAGTTCCAGGAAGGCAAGGGTGTTCCCTCCTTGATCGCAATCCATCAGGACCCCAGCGGGGATTCACGCGACATCGCTCTTGCCTATGCAAAGGGTCTCGGTGCCGGACGTGCCGGAATTTTTGAAACTTCTTTCAAGGAGGAGACTGAAACCGACCTTTTCGGCGAGCAGGCCGTCCTCTGCGGCGGCGTTTCTGCTCTGATCAAAGCAGGATTCGACACTCTTGTCGAAGCCGGTTATCAGCCTGAGATGGCATACTTCGAGTGCTGCCACGAGATGAAGCTGATCGTCGACCTCATCAACCAGGGAGGACTGTCCTACATGCGCTACTCCATCAGTGACACCGCCGAGTACGGCGACTACATCACCGGAGGCAAGATCATCACCGACGAAACCAAGAAGGCGATGAAGCATGTGCTCACCGATATCCAGGAGGGCACCTTCGCCCGCAACTGGCTGTTGGAGAACCAGGTCAACAGGCCGTATTTCAACGCAAAGAAGAGAATCGAGAGTGAAAGCCTGCTGGAGAAGACCGGGCAGAAACTGCGCTCCTTGATGAGCTGGCTGAAGAAATAACGTATAAAACTTAATAATACCGGGAAGGACACTATGGAAAAAGAGAGAATCTACATCTTCGATACCACACTCAGAGACGGCGAACAGGCTCCTGGCTACAGCATGAACCTTGATGAAAAAATTCGCATGGCCCTCCAGCTTGAGGCCCTCGGTGTGGATATTCTAGAAGCTGGGTTTGCCATAGCGTCCCCCGGCGACTTTGCAAGCGTGCAGGCGATCAGCAGGGAGCTCAAGCAGACCGTGGTCGCCTCGCTCTCCCGTGCTTTGGAGAAGGATATCGATGCTGCATGGGAGGCTGTAAAGGCTGCCAAGCGTCCAAGAATCCATACGTTCTTGGCCACCAGCGACCTCCATCTGCAGTACAAGCTGAAGATGAGCCGTGAGGACGCCCTGGCCAAGGCCAAGGCGATGGTTTCATATGCACGCAATCTCAACGACGACATTGAGTTCTCGCTCGAGGACGCAACCCGCACTGACCTCGACTACCTGTGCAAGGTTGTCGAGGAGGTGATCAAGGCGGGGGCCAACGTGGTCAACCTGCCTGATACGGTCGGCTATGCCACCCCCGATGACATGACGCGCATGGTGAGCACCGTAATGAACAAGGTACCCAACATCGACAAGGCGGTCATCGCCGTGCACTGCCACAACGACCTTGGCCTGGCGGTTGCCAACAGCCTTGCCGGACTGAAGGCCGGAGCGCGTCAGGCCGAGTGCACGCTCTGCGGAATCGGCGAGAGGGCCGGCAATGCCGCCATGGAAGAGTTGATCATGGGCATCCGCACCCGCAGTGACGAGTATCCCTACACCTACAACGTCAAGACCGAGGAGATCATCCGCTCATCACGTCTGCTCACCCAGATAACCGGTGTAAAACCCAATCCCTCCAAAGCAATCGTCGGTGCAAACGCCTTCGCCCATGAGAGCGGCATCCACCAGCACGGCATGATGGCCAACAGCCTCACCTATGAGATCATGACACCCGAGAGCGTAGGGGTGATGAACACCAGCCTGGTGCTCGGCAAGCACAGCGGTCAGCACGCGTTTGAGAAGCGTCTTTCCGACCTCGGCTACACCCTGGGCAAGGAAGAGGCGAAGAGTCTCTTCGCTGAATTCAAGAATCTTGCCGACCGAAAGAAAACCATCACCGATCGCGACATCATCGCCCTGGTGGAGAATGCAAGCCAGAGCTCGCCGATCATCTGGGAACTGGACAGCTTCGTGGTGAACAGCGGCAACATGATGACCAGCACTGCCTGCGTGACATTGCGCAAGGGAGAGAAGAAATTCCAGGAAGTGGCCTGCGGCACAGGTCCTGTCTATGCATCCCTGAGGGCGGTGGAGAAGATCATCCGGCATCCCTTCAGCCTGGAGGATTACAGCCTGCAGGCTGTGACCGAGCACCGTGACGCCTTGGGCGAAGTCTTTGTGAAGATCAGCGACGGCCATGGCATCTATCGGGGCAGGGGAGTGAGCACCGATGTGATAGAGGCTTCCATCCTCTCCTGTCTTGCTGCGGTGAACCGGATGCTGGACGAGTCGGCCACCGCCTCTACGGGAAGTCTTAAACCAACCACTCCTCCGAATTTTGACAATGACATGCTCAGCTCCCACTCCGACAAGAGAAAGGAGAGGGGCGATGCGTAAGGTATCACTGTTCGACTCCACCCTGCGTGACGGCAGCCAAGCCGAGGGAATCAGCTTCTCCGTTGAGGACAAGCTGAAGATCGTCCAGGCCCTCGACACCCTCGGAGTGGAGTACATTGAAGCCGGTAACCCGGGGTCAAACCCCAAGGACCTGGAATTCTTCTTCCGTTCCAAGGATTTGAATCTGAAGCATTCCAAGCTGGTCGCCTTCGGCTCGACACGCCGCAAGAACACCAAGGCAGAGGACGATCCGAACCTCCAGAGCCTGGTACATGCAGGAACCTCCTATGTCGCCATCTTCGGCAAGAGTTGGGATTTTCATGTGACCGACATCATCCGTACCACGCTCGAGGAGAACCTTGCGATGATTGAGGATTCCATCCGCTTCATCACCGAGAGCGGATCCGAGGTGTTTTTCGATGCAGAGCATTACTTCGACGGCTATCTTGCGAACAAGGAGTATGCACTCGCTTCCCTGAGGGCGGCCCTTGCAGGAGGAGCCACCACCTTGGTGTTGTGTGAGACCCGGGGCGGCATCATCCCCTCGCTTATCAAGCGGATCACAGAGGAGACCATCGCCTTGTTCCCCGATGTTGCATTCGGCATCCACACCCATGATGACATCGGCTGTGCCGTTGCATCCTCCATTGCTGCAGTCGAGGCTGGTGTGACGCAGGTGCAAGGCACTCTTTTGGGATTCGGTGAACGATGCGGCAATGCAAACCTCGCTTCCATTGCAGGAATTCTGGGAACCAAGCTGGGATCCGACTGCCTCTGCGGCGAAAGTCTCGAACGGCTTACCGGCATCTGCCGCCGGGTTGCAGAAATTGCCAATGTACGAATATCGGGGAGCGCCCCCTTCATCGGCAAGAGTGCGTTCGCCCACAAGGGCGGCATGCATATCGACGGGGTGCAGAAGAACCCGCAGTCGTTTGAGCACCTCGACCCGATGGAAGTCGGCAATGAACGCAGGCTCTTGATGAGCGAGGTGGCAGGTAGGGCTTTGATGCTCAAGCGCATCGTCCGCATTGCTCCCAACCTCGACAAGGACGATCCGGTAACGGTGAGCTTAATGGATGAGCTGAAGCGGCTTGAAGCTGAAGGGTATCAGTTCGAAGGTGCTGAAAGCTCCTTTGACTTGGTCATCAGGCGGCATTTGAAGATGTACCGCCCCTATTTCAGCCTGGTGCACTACCAGACCATCGGCAGCAGCCCCTATGCCGATCCACTCAGCGATGCAACGCATGCTGCGGTGGTGAAGGTGAAGGTGAAGGGTGAAAGCGCCATTACCGCCGCCGAGGGGGAAGGCCCGGTCAACGCCTTGGACCGCGCACTGCGCAAGGTACTTGAGCAGTTCTACCCGACGCTCAAAAGCGTGTACCTCACCGACTACAAGGTGCGGGTGCTCGATTCGAAGGGGGCCACGGCCTCCAAGGTCAGGGTTCTCATTGAATCCTCCGATGGGAAGGAGAGCTGGTCCACCATCGGGGTGAGCAAGGACATCATCGAGGCAAGCTGGTTTGCCCTCAGTGATAGTATAGAGTACAAATTAATCGCAGACGGTGTCGAGCCGTCGGGCGAATGAGAGTAAGGAGAGTTATCCCATGGGTATGACAATGACACAGAAGATCCTGGTCCGCCATGCCAACCTGGAGTCTGTACGTGCAGGCCAGTTGGTCATGGCTGACCTGGACATGGTGCTTGGCAACGATATTACCGCTCCGGTGGCCATCAACGAGTTCTCGAAGTTCGGCAAGGAGACTGTATTCGACAAGGACAAGGTGGCCCTGGTTCCTGACCACTTCTCCCCGAACAAGGACATCAAGGCGGCCGAACAGTGCAAATGCCTGCGCGATTTTGCCAACGACCATGATATCACCAACTATTTTGATGTCGGCCAGATGGGCATCGAGCACGCCCTGCTGCCCGAGAAAGGCTTGGTGGGGGCCGGCGACCTGGTGATCGGGGCTGACAGCCATACCTGCACCTACGGAGCCCTCGGGGCTTTCTCCACCGGTGTGGGATCGACGGATATGGCCTGCGGCATGGCAACCGGCCAGGCTTGGTTCAAGGTTCCCTCCGCCCTGAAGTTCAATCTGAGCGGCAAGTTTTCCCCCTATGTATCGGGCAAGGATTTGATCCTCCACATCATCGGCATGATCGGCGTGGACGGGGCCTTGTATCAGAGCATGGAGTTTACCGGCGAGGGTGTTGCCAACCTGACCATCGACGACCGCTTCACCGTGGCCAACATGGCCATCGAAGCCGGTGCGAAGAACGGCATTTTCCCCGTGGACGAGGTTGCCCTCGCCTACTTGAAGGAACACTGCCCCAAAGAGCCGGTGATCTATGAAGCCGATGCCGACGCCCCCTATGAGGCCGTCTACGACATCGACCTCTCTACGATCAAGAGCACGGTCAGCTTCCCCCACCTTCCCTCCAACACCCGCACCATCGACCAGGTGGGCGAGGTGAGGATCGACCAGGTGGTCATCGGCTCGTGCACCAACGGCCACATCAGCGACCTCAGGCAGGCTGCTGCAATCCTGAAGGGGAGAAAGGTTGCCAAGCACGTGCGTGCCCTCATCTTCCCTGCCACCCAGAAAATCTGGAAGCAGGCGATGAATGAAGGCCTGTTCGACATTTTTGTGGACAGCGGCTGTGCTGTCTCGACTCCCACCTGCGGTCCCTGCCTGGGCGGCCATATGGGCATCCTGGCAGCCGGGGAGCGCGCGGTGAGCACGACCAACCGCAACTTTGTGGGGAGAATGGGACACGTGAAGAGTGAAGTCTATCTGGCAAGCCCTGCAGTGGCTGCCGCCAGTGCTGTCGCCGGGTACATCGCCGACCCGAACAAGGTTATGGAGGCTTAAGATGCAGGTACAAGGAACTGTTTTCAGATATGGGGATAATGTCGACACCGATGTCATCATCCCGGCACGCTATCTCAATACTTCGAATCATAAGGAGCTTGCTCAGCACTGCATGGAGGATCTCGACCAGAACTTCATCAAGCAGGTGAAGCAGGGAGACATCATGGTGGCTGACAAGAACTTTGGTTGCGGCTCGAGCCGTGAGCATGCTCCGATCGCCATCAAGGAGAGCGGCATAAGCTGCGTCATCGCACGCACCTTCGCCCGCATCTTCTTCCGCAATGCCATCAACATCGGCCTTCCGATCCTGGAGTGCCCTGAGGCTTGCGACGGTATCAAGGCAGGTGATGTGGTCAGCGTGGATTTCTCCACCGGCACGATCACCAACGTCACCACCGGCTCTGTGTTCCAGAGCGAGCCTTTTCCTCCCTTCATGCAGGACCTGATTGCAAACGGCGGGTTGGCGGGCTACATCGCAAACAGGGGGAAGCAGGCATGAACAAGCATATAGCGGTGGTGAGCGGCGACGGTATCGGACCCGATATCATCAGGGAGGCCTTGAAGGTGCTCAACGCCGTAGGATCGAAGTTCGGTCATACCTTCACCACCTCCAGCTACCTGGCAGGGGGAGCCGCTCTTGATGCATTTGGCATACCCCTTCCTGAAGAGACGCTTGAAGGCTGCAAAAACAGCGACAGCGTATTGTTGGGAGCGGTCGGCGGGCCCAAGTGGGATACCCTGGCCAGCAATCTCAGGCCGGAGAAAGCCCTGCTCGGGCTGCGCGGCGGCCTGGGTTTGTTCTGCAACCTCCGCCCTGCCATCCTGTACAAGCAACTTGCCGATGCATGCCCCCTGAAGGCTGAGATCATCGGCGAGGGCTTGGACCTGATGGTGGTGCGCGAGCTAACCGGGGGCGTCTATTTCGGCGAACGCGGAAGAACCGAGGATGCGGCATACGATACCATGGCGTATACAAGGGCCGAGATCGAGCGGATCGTACGCAAGGCGTTTGAGATCGCCCGAAAGCGGTCGAAGCGGCTGTGCAGCGTGGACAAAGCCAACATCCTGAACACCAGCCAGCTGTGGCGCGAGATTGTAAAGTACGTGCAAGCCGACTATCCCGATGTCGAGGTGAGCCACCTGTATGTGGACAATGCTGCAATGCAGCTGGTCCGCAATCCCAGGCAGTTCGATGTGATCGTGACCGAGAATATGTTCGGGGACATCCTCAGCGATGAGGCCAGCCAGATCACCGGCTCGATCGGCATGCTTCCCTCGGCTTCCCTGCGAGAGGACAGCTTCGGCATGTACGAGCCGATTCATGGCAGCGCACCCGATATCGCCGGCAAGGACCTTGCCAACCCCATTGCCACCATCCTGTCGGTGGCCATGATGCTGCGATACAGTTTCGGCTTGCAGGCTGAAGCCGATTGCATTGAGAGTGCTGTCTCAAAGGTGTTGGACAGCGGCTATCGTACCGCCGACATCCATACACCGGGTATGAAGAAAATCGGTACGAACGAGATGGGATCGTTGATCGCCCAGTCCCTGTAAGGGGGGAGGAAGAGGATGGACAATACAAAACAGCGCTCAGCACAGATGACCGAGGGAGCCGATCGGAGCCCCCACCGTTCATTGATGAAAGCCTTGGGATGGACCGACCGGGAAATCCACATGCCGATCATCGGCATCGTCAGCGGGGCGAATGAGATCATTCCCGGCCACATCCACCTCAACAGGATTGTGGATGCCGTGAAAGCCGGGGTGCGCCAGGCAGGAGGAAATCCTGTATCGTTTCCGGTCATAGGAGTTTGTGACGGCATCGCCATGGGGCATACCGGCATGAAGTATTCGCTGGCCAGCCGCGAGCTCATCGCCGACTCCATCGAGATCATGGCGACCGCCCATCCCTTCGATGCCTTGGTGTTCGTCCCCAACTGTGACAAGATCGTGCCGGGCATGCTCATGGCAGCGGCACGCATCAACATCCCCTCGATCTTTGTTTCAGGCGGTCCCATGCTCGCCGGGAAAATCCCCGGTGAGAAATCCTGCGGGACCAGCCTTTCGGTGATGTTCGAGAAAGTAGGCTCCCACGCAGCCGGTCTGCTCAGCGATGAAGAGTTGCTCGCCTATGAGGACAATGCCTGTCCGACCTGTGGATCGTGCAGCGGCATGTTTACTGCCAACAGCATGAACTGCCTGACCGAAGCCATCGGCATGGGGCTGCCCGGCAATGGTACCATCCCTGCCGTCTACAGCGCCCGCGACCGACTGGCCAAGGAGGCCGGCTATCAGGTCATGGAGCTGCTGAAAAAGAATGTCCGACCGTTGGATATCATGACCAAGGAGGCCTTTGCCAATGCCTTGACCGTCGACATGGCCCTCGGATGCAGCACCAATACCATGCTCCACCTTCCGGCCATCGCCCATGAGGCCGGTGTCGCCCTGGATATTTTCATGGCCAACGAGATCAGCGCGAAGGTCCCGAATCTCTGCCATCTGGCTCCTGCCGGTGAACACCATATCGAGGATCTCTATGAAGCCGGCGGAGTGCTGGGCGTGATGCATGAGCTGGGTAGAGCCGGCTTGCTCGACCCCTCGGTTCCCACCGTCAGCGGCAAGACCATAGGACAGTTGTATGAACAGGCTGTCGTCTACGACCATGAGGTGATTCGGCCCATCGAAAAGCCGTTCTCCCCGGTGGGCGGTATTGCAGTACTGCGAGGAAACCTCGCACCCGACGGGGCGGTGGTCAAGCGCAGCGCCGTCGATGAGAAGATGCAGGTCCACGAAGGACCCGCCCGGGTGTTTGACAGTGAAGAAGAGTCCATCAAGGCAATCTTCAGCGGCAGCATCAAGGCCGGTGATGTCATCGTCATCCGCTATGAGGGGCCCAAGGGAGGGCCGGGCATGCGTGAAATGCTCAGTCCCACCAGTGCCATCGCCGGAATGGGATTGGACAAGGATGTCGCCCTCTTGACCGATGGCCGGTTCAGCGGAGCTACCCGGGGCGCCTCGATCGGCCATGTAAGCCCGGAAGCCGCCGAAGGCGGGCCGATCGGGTTGGTCGAGGAAGGGGACAGGATCAGGATCGACATCCCCAAGGGAACCTTGGATGTGTTGGTTGATGAGGATGTGCTTGCCAAGCGCAGAAAGCAGTGGGTTTGCAAGGAAAGTGAAATCCAGAGCGGCTATTTGGTCCGTTATGCCAAGCAAGTGAGCAGTGCGTCCACCGGTGCAATTTTCAGAACATAAGGAGTACCTATCATGCAGATGACCGGAGCCCAGATCATCATCGAGTGTTTGGTTGAACAGGGAGTGGATACCGTGTTCGGTTTCCCGGGAGGAGCTGTGCTCCCCCTCTACGATGCCCTCTACCAGAACCAGAGCCGCATACGCCATATTTTGACCAGTCATGAGCAAGGCGCCAGCCACGCAGCCGACGGGTACGCCCGCAGCACCGGCAAGGTCGGGGTGTGCATCGCCACCAGCGGTCCGGGTGCGACCAATCTGGTAACGGGCATCGCCACCGCCTACA
>JAAZAT010000128.1 GCA_012514185.1 Spirochaetales bacterium
AACGAGCGGCGTCACCGGCGTCGACGGGACCGACCAGACCGATGATGTTCTTCTTGGTGGTCATGCCGGCGATGAGGCCGGAGAGATAACCGGTCTCTTCACTTTCGGGCATGTAGGTGAAAACGTTTTTCGGTCCGATCTCTGCAGAGGTGCCGAAGGCGAAGGAAACATTCGGATACTCTTCAGCCATCTCAAGGATGAGGTTCTTGTACTGTGCACCGTGGGCGATGATGATGTCATACCCCTGGGCGACATACTGGCGGGCGGCAGAACCTGCATCGACAGGCTTCATCTTCTCGGTGTAGCTGTACTCGATGCGGCCGGGAAGCTGCTTCTGGGCTGCGAGAATGCCATCATGCATTGCCTGGCACCAACCCTTGTCGTCAATGGTGTTTTCAATGATCAGTGCAACTTTGACTACGTTTGAGTCCTTTGCGGCTGCGGGTGCTGTTTCAGCTGCACCGGCTGCAAAGATTGCAGAGCTTACGAGCGCAAGACAGAGCACGATTGTCAGAATCTTTTTCATACAAGTTCTCCTCTGTAAATATCGATCCCGCCAGGGCGGGATTTGAAGCTTGATTCAGTATAGAGTGAGAAAGTTTGGCTGTCAAAAGAAATTGCGTGTCTTGAGGTAAATAACTCTCGATTGAATTACGCTAAGTATGATTTTTTACAGGAAAATTTGCGAAAATTCATAATTTAATGTTGCAAATTTAGCGATTACTCAATCTACGAAAACTTCTTTGCACCAAACATCTTGCCTGAAAATCTAGAAAATCGTACCCGGTCGGACTGTTTTTGCGTTCTTTGTTGCAATCTTTGTTGCGTATTTTACGGCTTGTTGCAAGTTTGTACCCTTGTATAAAGCTACTGTCAGGGCGGCGCTCATGCTGTCTCCGCTTCCAATGGTATTGACTGCCTTCACCTCTTCGATCGGAACGCGAAAGAATTCAGGGCCCTGCACCCAAACATCCTCTTTGCCCCGGCTGAGAACCGTGGTTGCTTGATAGGTGCGGTAGATGTCCTCCATCACCGGCCTGATCAGGACTTCGAGTGCAGCCGTATCCTCCTCTTCACCGACACGCAGACCGAGGAAGGTTTGGGCTGCCTCACTGAGGTTCGGCTTGATGACATCGGGCTTGAAGGGGAGGCAACGCTTCAGGTCTTCCCCCTTCAGGTCCAGCAGTACAAAGAGGCCTCGCTCTTTTGCTTGCTTTACAAAGTCGGCATAGAGGTCCGGCGAATAACCCGGTGCCCTCGTACCGCAGATGATGAGGGCATCGGTTCTTCCGATCGCCTCGCTGAAGAGGGCCCTGATCGGCTCTTCTGTGCTGCTGTCGACCGCATACGGTTCCTCCACCAGCTCGGTAGCCTTGCCATCGGCGAGTATGGTTGTGCAGGTCCGGATCTCGCTGTGGCTATCAGCCCAGAGAATTTCCACGTTGTCCTTTTTACACAGGCTCAGCATCTCTTCGACCCGCGGCCCTCCGAGGTGGGTGAGCAGCGTGCCCTGCTCTCCCAGCTGGCTTACGATACGGGCGGTATTCATACCCTTGCCCGAGGCATCGAGATAGTGCTCAGCGGCACGGTTTACCTCCCCGATCCTGAAGGAGTTGAAAATCAGCGTATTCTGAAACGTAGGGTTCAGGCAGACGGTGAGGACTCTCATCGCATCTGTACCAGAATGCTGGTATGAGAGGGTTCGAGTTTCCGATAGGTCACCCCGGTTTGGTCGAACATCCACTTGGAAGCCTTGGTGTTTTCAGCCTCGGCATACTTGTCGGAGAGGTAGACGACCTCCTTGATGCCGCTTTGGATGATTGCCTTGGCGCATTCATTGCATGGGAAAAGCCCGACATACAGGGTGCAACCCTTGAGGCTGCTGCTGATGGAATTGAGAATCGCGTTGAGTTCGGCATGGCAGACATACGGATACTTGGTATCGAGCCAATCGCCTTCGCGCTCCCAGGGCACTTCGTCGTCGTTGACTCCGATGGGAAAGCCGTTGTACCCGACTCCCACGATTTTATGATCGGCATTGACGATGCAGGCGCCCACCTGGGTGTTGGGGTCCTTGCTGCGCATGGACGAGAGGACGGCTACGCCCATGAAGTATTCGTCCCAGCTGATGTAGTCCTTACGTTTGGGCATGATGATTCTCCTGTAAAAATTCCAAAATGGTATCGGTCAGTGATGCTTGGATAGAGTGATAGGAGAGCAGTGAGTGGCGGCCGTGGTTGTAGTTCCCCATCTCAGTGGCCAGAAGACGGAAAGCCTTGCTGTTCTGCTCCCGTTCGATGATCTTCAGGTTTTTAAACGGTATGATGCGGTCGTTGACGTCGTGGATGCTGAAAAGCGGGCAGGAGATGTTTCCCAACTCCTTTCTGACCTGGCTCATTGCATGGACCAAGCTCAAACCCGGTCGAATGAACGTTCCCCCATACCCATACCAATTGTCTGCACCGTCGTCTCCCTTGCCGTTGCCTGCGATGATATGGGCGTTGAAGGAAGGGATGAACAGAGAAAGGGTGCGGGCGAAATACTGCCGCCGATCGGTGAAAATCCGCTCCTTGATGCTGTTGTAGACTACCGGTGCTGCGATGGTGACCAGCTTGTCAGGCTCTTTGTCCGTGTTACAGTAGAGCTCGCCGAGCTTGAGGGTCATCATGCCGCCCATGCTGGTTCCCAGCACGTACAGAGTCTTGTACTTGGCTCTGATTTCTTCGTAGTAGCGGCAAAGGTAGCCGAACCATTGGGTGAAGGTGGTCTGCTCCAAATCCTTGGGGTCGGTGCCGAAACCCGGGAGCAGCGGAACATATACGTCAAACCCTGCGGATTTGAACCGCTGTGCACTATAGCTGTACATCGCCGGGGTGGACGGAAATCCATGGACCAAAAGGATTGCAGTCGTACTTCCTTGTACATGGATGATACTTTTTGCCTCTTCGCAGAACACCTTCGATTCATCGGTTGTCAGCATGTGTGTCTGCTTGTCCCGGTACCCGACGAGGGTTGTGTTCCAGAGCACAAACAACATGAGCAACAAAACAATACTGATCCACATACTCACTACTATACCCTACCACGAGGGTGAAGAAAAGCAGGAATTCTAAGGGATGGGGGGAAGGACAGAGCGCAAAAGCAGTGATATGCTGTACTCATGCATACAAAAAGAGTGATTCTGTCTGGTATTCTCTTGGTAGCGCTTCTCCTTCCTCTTCTAGGCAAAGAAACTGCATTTACTTCTTATGACCAGTCAATGGGGGTACAAGCTGGCCGTCTGGCCGGTATCGGGGCAAGCTACCAGAAGTGGTATCCTTCCTTTGGGTTCCAAGTTGCAGGAGGTGCCTTTTTTCATCCGAATATGGAGGAAGGCAGGGACCGCTTTGCGTACAACATTGGAATGGAATTTCAGCTCCCTCTCATCAGCCACACCATCACCTCGTTTCTCGCAGGACGGGTCTATCTGGCGGTTGGTTTGCATCACCGGCGCTTCCAGGAAGCTGTAGGAGATGAAACCATCGGATACACCCCTGCTGACATCGTTACCCAGTTTGGAGCAGGAGCGGGCATCGGGGTGGAGACAGTCCTGTTCGAACACTTCTCCCTCGGCACGGAGTTCGTGTACATCGGTCTCTATACCACCGACGGCACGATCGATGTCGAGATGGCTCCGCAAATCAGTATCCGTTACCGGTTCTGAGAAGGCAAAAGAAAAGGCTGTTTCCTGCATTGCACGAAACAGCCTCCGATTGAAAATCTTACTTGGTCTAAGCCATCATGAACGGAACAACTGCGAGCAGGACACCTGCTGCTACCGCAGAACCGATGACTCCGGCTACGTTCGGGCCCATGGCGTGCATGAGCAGGAAGTTTTGGGGATCGGATTCCTGACCGACCTTGCTGGACACACGGGCTGCCATCGGAACTGCAGAAACACCTGCGCTTCCGATGAGCGGATTGACCGGGTGCTTGGGGTCAAGCTTGTTCATCAGCTTTGCCAAGAGGACTCCTCCGGCGGTTCCGAGACCAAATGCCACCATGCCGAGGAACAGGATTCCAAGCGTATTGAGGTTGAGGAAGTGAGAGGCTTCCATCTTCGAACCGACAGAGAGGCCGAGGAAAATCGTAACGATGTTCATCAGGGCGTTCTGCATGGTGTCGGAAAGACGGTTCACTACACCGCACTCCTTGGCCAGGTTGCCGAACATCAGCGAACCGATGAGCGGGGTGGCCGAGGGAAGCAGGATGGCGCAGGTGGTCAGAACAAGAATCGGGAAAATGATTTTCTCAATCTTTGAAACCGGCCTGAGCTGCTGCATCTTGATCAATCGCTCTTCCTTGGTGGTAAGAGCACGCATGATCGGGGGCTGGATGATGGGAACCAAGGCCATGTAGCTGTACGCAGCTACGGCAATGGGTCCCAGCAAATTTGGAGCCAGGCGGCTGGTCACATAGATGGCCGTAGGACCGTCGGCCCCACCGATGATGCCGATGGAAGCTGCAGCATACAGGTCGAAGTTGATCCCGGGGATGAAGCTCAGGGCGAGGGCGCCGAGCAGGGCGACAAAGATGCCAAGCTGCGCGGCTGCTCCGAGCAACAAGGTCTTTGGGTTGGCAATGAGCGGACCAAAGTCCGTCATAGCCCCTACACCCATGAAGATCAAAATCGGGAAGAGTCCGGTGTCGATACCCATGTCGAAGAGCAACTTGATGAAGCCGGCTGCCCCGGTTGAAGGGTCGACGCTGGAGATGAACCCCATCGGGATGTTTGAGAGAATACAACCGAACCCGATCGGTACCAGCAAGAGGGGCTCGAAGCCCTTCTTGATGGCAAGGTAGAGAAGGACGAAGCCAATGAGTATCATCAGGAGGTTTCCGATACCAAAGCCTTCAGCCAACCCCATGAATCCGTACAATCCAGTGGATTGCCAGAGTTGGATAAATGAATCACGAATCATATCAGAATCTCCTTTAGGCAATTACGAAAAGTTCGTCGTCGCTCTGCATCTGTTGGCCTTGGCTTACAGAAATCTTGGTTACCACACCATCGCACGGTGAGAAAATTTCATTCTCCATCTTCATGGCTTCCATGATCATCACGACCTGGTTCTTGGAAACCTTCTGTCCTTCCTTCACCTCGATGCGGAGGATCAGGCCGGGCATCGGAGCCTTGACGGTGACTGCTTCGTGTGAGGGCTTTGCAGCAGCTGCAGGAGCATCGGATGCAACAGCCTTGGTAGCCTCGATGGCCTTCTCGTCGATGCCGAAGCCGACGTTGAGCGGATAACTCACCCCATTGACTGTGGCATTGTCCTTGCCGAGCTTGACGCCGTATGCCTTGCCATTGACGGTAACGGTATACTCG